>NZ_JAWQJF010000046.1:0-12521 GCF_033447055.1 Sedimentibacter sp. | reverse complement strand
CAATATATTTGCTAATGCTTGAGCTGCTCCAAAAAGCAGCGACACCAGAAATGCTCCTACAGCAGTATTTCCTCCCATTGATGCTGCAGCCAATGCAATGTATCCTCTACCTGCACTCATCCCTGTAGTGAAATTTGTCATATATCCACCTGAAAGAAAAAAGCCTCCCATTGATGCAAGTACACCACTTATAATTAAAGATATATACTGAACTTTCTTAGAACTTATACCTACAGATTCAGCAGCATCTTTATTTTCGCCCACTGCTCTTATTCTAAGTCCTAACGGAGTTTTATACAAAAATAAGTGAACAACAACTACCATTATTAATGATACATATGTCAATATATTTTGATTTGATAAAACCTCTCCTAAAAATGGTATGTTTTCAATAAACGGTATCGCTACTCTTTGAATTGCAATACTGTTTACTGAAGATGAAACACCTCTGTCGCCTGACGCTGTGAGAAGTATTAAGATTGTTGCACCACTTGCTATTAAATTTATGGCAATGGCTGCTAAAATTTCATCAGTCTTAAGCCTTAATACGAAAAACGCCAGGAAAAATCCTATAAAACCACCCAACACCATAGTAATAATTAATCCCATCCAAGCGCTTTGAAATGCAGCGCTGAACAGCACACCGAAAAGAGCAGAAAACAACATTATTCCTTCCAAAGCCATGTTAATAATACCTGATTTTGACGCTACAGCTGAAGCTAATGCCGCAAATAATATGGGTGTAGTAGCTCTAAGCGTTGCATTTAAAAATTCCGGTGATAAAAAAGCATCTAGTATCATGTTACTCACCTTCCTTTACTTGATTCAATGTAGCTTTAGCTTCTTTTGCAATCATTTTGTGTTTATACTTGCTTAAGAATTGTTCAGCAACAACTAATAAAATTATTATTCCTTGAGTTATAGTAACTATTTCAGTAACAACATCTGTTGAACGTGCCATAATTGAAGCACCTGTTCTTAAATAAGCAAGGAAAAAGGCAGCAAAAGGCACATATAGAGGATTCTTTTTAGCTAAAGTGGTAATTATTATCGCATCCCATCCGTATCCAAGCAGTGAAGTCCATGTAAATCTGTTGTACATGCCAAGAAGTTCAACTCCTCCGCCTATACCAAATATGAAACCTCCCAAAAGCTGAGATATTAAAGTAATTTTTATGACATTAATTCCTGAGTATTTTGCAAATGACCTGTTTTCGCCTGTTAAACGAAGTTCGTATCCGATTTTTGTTTTATACATAAAAACATAACCAAACAATGCAACAGCTAAAGCTATAAATAAACCTATGTGTATTCTCGTTCCTTCAAAAATTGTACCAAGCTGTGTGACATCGGGAACAGCAAATGATACAACAGCACCTGCTTTAGGATCTCTAAGAACATTGCTTAGCAGGTAATTTGATAAATACATTATTAAATAATTCATCATCAATGATGATACCAAGACATCAGAATCAGTTTTTATTTTTAGTACTGCAGGTATTGCTGTAACTAATGCTCCACATATACCGGCTATTAAAATACAAACAATCGGACTTATTCCTGAAGGAAGTGTTGTATTCAATGCAACAAAAGTTGCAACCAACCCACCGATATGAAATGAACCTTCTCCTGCCAGGTTTATTTCATTTGCAGCAAACATGATGCTTACTCCAACGCCTGTAAATATTAATGGTATCATAGCTTCAATAACATTTCCAAATCGCCTTTGGCTCTGCAATGGACCTGTTAAAAGCTGAACTATTGCATTCACCGGCTCTTTGCTGGTTAGAAATATAATTCCAAATGATATTAACAATGCTATGCCAACTGACAAAACAGTTCGCAGAACATTAAACTTCGTATTACTGTTCATATAATATACCCTCCAGTTTGTCATCTTTTTTTATACCAAGCATGTATTCTCCAAGTTCCCCTTCGGTAACATTTTTAACGTCATTGAATACACCGGCAAATTGTCCTTTATATATAACAGCAAGTCTGTCGCTAAGTTCTAAGATTTCATTTAAGTCAGCAGAAATTAAAATTATTGCACATCCGGCATCTCTGAATTCAATTATTCTATTTCTTATAAATGATGCAGCTCCAACATCTATTCCTCTTGTTGGCTGGTTCGCTATAATTATTTTTGGATTAGTTGAAAATTCTCTTGCAACAACTACTTTTTGAATATTTCCTCCTGAAAGCATACCTACGCTTTGTTTATATGATTTGCATTTTACTAAATATTCTTTTATAAGTTCATTTACTCTTTTTTCTATTTTCTTGGTTTTAAGCATTCCCTTGCCGGAATACTCAGGATCATCATATTGATTTGAAAACATATTATCCATGATGTTCATATTATTAGCACATCCAAGAGTCATTCTGTCTTCCGGAATGTGAGCCATACCTAAATTTCTTATTTCTTTAATAGAATGTTTTTTAGCATCCTCATTTAAAATTAAAATTTCTCCGGTATATTTTTTAGAAAGCCCTGTCAACGCATCGACTAGATGACTCTGACCATTTCCCTCAACTCCGGCTATTCCAAATATTTCTCCTGCTTTTAAATCAAAAGACAAATCGTTGACTCTTTTTACTCCTGTAGAACCTACTACATTGAGATTTCTAACCTTCATTACAGTTTCTCTTAATTTTAAAGGTTTTTTGTCAAATGTTAAAACTACATCCCTTCCAACCATAAGTCTCGACATCTCGCTTGTAGAAATGTCTTTCACCAAATATGTGCCCTTGCTTTTTCCGTTTCGCATTATTGTGGCTCTGTCGCATATTTCTTTTATTTCATCTAATTTATGAGAAATAAATATTATTGTATGTCCCTTTTCTCTAAGCTTTTTTAATTGTACAAACAATTCATCTGTTTCTTGGGGAGTTAAAACAGCAGTAGGTTCATCTAATATTAAAATATCAGCTCCTCTGTACAGTGCTTTCAGTATTTCCACTTTTTGCTTTACTCCAACGGGTAGCTCTTCAACCTTTTCTGTAACATCCACATCAAAATTATACTTTTCAGCGATGGATTTGGAAACTTCTACAGCCTTATCCATATCTATAAATATATTGCTTCTTTTTGGTTCTGTTCCAAGAACTATATTTTCTGCAACAGTTAATGAAGGAACAAGCATAAAATGTTGATGCACCATTCCTATACCTTTTTTAATTGCATCTTGTGGTGACTTTATTGTTGTTTCAGATTTATTTAAAATTATCTTTCCTTGTTCAGGAGATTCAATTCCAAACAAAACTTTCATAAGTGTACTTTTACCTGCCCCATTTTCTCCTAACAAAGCATGTATTTCTCCTTTTTCTAACTCAAATGTCACGTCTTCAACTGCTACTACTCCATTAGGATATATTTTCATAATGTTATTCATCTGTAGCACTTTATCACTCATGGTTTCCTCCGTATTTTAGAATTAATGACTAACAATTGACAACTATTTTAGTTAGCAATTATTAATTATTAATTTAGTTTTAAATAACAGTCAGGCATAGCCTGACTGTTAAGTTTACACTATAGTTACAATTATTGTTGAACAGATGCTTTTATAGCTTCGATTTCTTCAGTTGTCTTTCCCATTGCTGTATCAACAACTATTTCTCCGCTTATGATTTTTGCTTCTAATTCATCAATTTTTGTTCTAATTTCCTCTGATAGCATTCCTTCATAATGAGCGTCTTTAACTAAATTAACTCCACCTTCTGCAAAACCCAAAGATTCTGCAACGCCATATTCAAGTTTTTCTTCCATATCAAGAGTAATAGCTCTGTATAAAGAGTTGCCTACGTTTTTAAGTGCTGATGTAGGAATGAAATCTGCTTTTTCAGGAAGTAATGCTGCCTGGTCAGAGTCAACGCCAAATGCATATCTGTTAGCATCTACAGCCGCTTCAATTTGACCTAAACCTGCTGCTCCTGCTACGTTGTAGCCAACATCAACTCCACCTTGTTGGTATTGAGCCAATGCAAGGTCTTTTCCTGCTGCTGAATCATAGAAGTTTCCAACATATGCTATAGCAACTTTTACATCAGGTTCAACATATTTTGCTCCTTGAATATATCCCAACAAGAAATCATTGATTATAGGATTTTCCATTCCGCCTAAGAAACCTATATTCTTAGTAGCTGGATCAATCATAGGAAGACTTTCGTCAGTTGTCATCATTGCTGCTGCTGCACCAACTAAGAAAGAAACTTCGTTTTGTTTGTACAATACATTGTAAATATTTTTATAATCTCCAGATGTGAAATCAAATGTTTCATCAAAGAACATAAATTTCTGGTCCGGGAATTGTGCAGCTGCATCAGCTAATGCTTCAATCATTTGCCAAGTACCGATGATTATAACATCATATTCACCAGTTTCACAATAATCTAACAATGTCGGTGCCCATTTTGGTTCGTCGGCTGCAGTAGCTCCCATTTGTTCAACTTTAAAATCAAAAACATCTTCGCCTAATTCAACTTTCAACTTCTGAAGTCCTTCGTTAGCAGAGTCAAAGAATGACTTGTCCCCTAATGATCCGTTTAATAAAAGAGCTGCTTTGTATGGTTCTGCAGGTGTTTCTGTTGCAGGTGTTTCTTCTGCTGGTTCTTCTGCTGGTGCTGTTTCAGCTGGTTTTTGTGCACATGCAGCCAATGAGAATATCATCATGACTACAAGCAATAGAGATATTACTTTTTTCATTTCCTAATTCCTCCTACTTTTTTGCTTTTTTTATATAATTTAAAGTATCACCGACCAAATCATCCAGCATAATTTCCTCATAACTACGCATATATGTAATGAGTTTATTAAATGCCGGAACAATTAGTCTTTTTGGAATGATACACATTCCCTTTTGAATTCCCAATACAGGCATAATCATGCCTGCGTTGCAGTCTGCGTCAATGCCGCACATTGTAACAATATTCAGGGTTTTTTCATAATCCCCTTCTCCATACATCAGTGCAATAATTTCACAGCATGCATTGGGATAAGCATGTATCCAGTTGTATTTTATGTATTTTTGTTCACATTCTGATAGTGCATCATGCCAGTCTCTGTTTTTTATGCAGCTGTCATATGCAAAACTTACAACAGAATAATATTCGCTGTCTTTTGGTATTAAAGAAATTGCAGTTTTAACTATTTCTTTTACATCATCAACTACAAAAGCTAAAGAAGCCATTACAGCATTAAAAATTTCTCCTAATATGCCATTATTAATGTGCGATACTTCTCCATCTTTCCAAGCTAGTTCTGCAGCCAGCCTTGGATTTCCCGGAGCAACCATGCCGCATATTGCACCTCTCATCTGTGCACCAATCCATTCATTAAAAGGATTATTCCACCTTGCACTTTCAGGAGGCATGTATCCTGCCCTTATATTTCTTAATGCAAGTTCTTCTGCAGACCAGCCGCATGGAATTAATCCTATCCATGACAACGCTATATCCTTGCTGGTCACAGCATATCCTTTATCCTTAAATGAATCAAGAAATGCAATTTCAAATGTTATATCATCATTATATGTATTTGGCTCTCTTATAAAGCCTTTTACATCTCCAAATGCTTCATATAGATTCTTTGAAGTATAACCTTCAACCATTGTGCCCATAGCAGCTCCAATTAACTGGGACGTCCATGCAGCTTTTATCTTGTCTTTAAATATTTCCGAATTTGTATCTATATCAACTGCTTCCTGAAATAATACATTTTTTTCATATTCTTCAAAGCTGTTGTAAAATTTATACTTCCAATATGGTGATTCTTCATTTTTTTTAGCATTTAAAAATTCATTTCTGAGCTCTGCTGAAATTTTTTGAAGCTCTACTTTATCACCATCTGCATGAGCTTTCATTCCTTTTTGAAGCAGCTCATATGCATTTTCAACTGCATATCCTCTGTTTTCTAAAGCTTGAACAGCTGCAACCATTATTTTTTCCGGAGCTCCGGAACCGGGTACATTGCTTGCCCAATCTAAGTTTAAAATACCATCATAAAAATCTGATACTGATTTTAGGGCACCCCAGCCTTGTTCTCCTTCATTTAAAATAACAGGTTTAGCATTAGAATATAAGTCATGCACTATTTCCCACGCTTTCTTCATACTATGCTAACTCCAAAGCAATTTTCATCATATTTTTAAATCCTTTTTCTCTTTGCTCCGGTGTTGTTTCTTCATGAGTTGCTATAGAATCAGATACTGTAAGTATGGTAAGCGCATTTACGCCCGCTCTTGATGCATTGCAATATAATGCGTATGTTTCCATTTCGGCAGCTAGACATCCCATTTTAGCCCAAGATTTCCAATTTTCCGAATCATCCCCGTAAAATACATCTGAAGTTACAATATTACCTACTGTTACTTGAATGTTATTTTCTTCAGCTGCATTTTTAGCTTTTGACAACAACTCCCAAGAAGCTGTTGCTGAATATGTGCCCGGCAAATTGTATTGAGCTGCATAATTTGAATCTGTGCTTGCACCAATTGCCAATATAATATCAAACAGTTTTAAACTCGAATCATATGCTCCGCACGAACCAATTCTGATTAAATTTTTTACTCCATACATGTGTATTAATTCATAAGAATATATTCCAATAGATGGACATCCCATACCGGTTCCCATTACAGAAATCTTTTTCCCATTATATGTTCCTGTATATCCAAACATATTTCTTACTGCGTTAAATTGTTCCACGTCATTTAAAAAATTTTCTGCAATAAATTTCGCTCTTAATGGATCTCCGGGCAATAACACAGTTTCTGCTATCTGTCCGCTAATTGCATTGTTGTGAGGTGTCGACATATCATTTCTCCTTCGCATTGCCAATATTTTTATAAAATATAATCATAGGACAAAAATTTAATAAATATACCACCTATGCATATAACTCTATAAATAGTACTTCTTTATACTATTTTTGTCAATACCAAGCTTACTTCCTTTTGTTGAATGAATCATTCTTTTTGTTGTCTTTGCTGCTTGTTCTGTCATTTGTTTTGTAATTTGAACTGTTGTTTGTTCTGTTGCCTGTATTTCCGATTCTATTGTTTGAATGACCTTTTCTGTTGTTTGTTCCTTGTCTTGGCTTGCTTTCCTTTTTTGTACTTTCGTCTATCAAGCATATACCATCTCTTGTCATTTCTATAACCCTTCTTTTCATAAGTCTTCCTACTGCTTTTTTAAAAGAACTTTTGCTCATGTTAAGAGTTTCATTGATTATTTCAGGATTACTGTCATCATTCAAAGGAAGTTTTCCTTTGTTTTTTGATAAAGCGCTCAAAAGTTTTTCTCCGTCTTTGTCAATTTGAAGTCTTGGTGCATCCTTCAAACTCAAATCCAGTTTACCATCTTCTTTAACATTGCTTACTCTGACTTCTACAACATCTCCCGGTCTCATAGGTTTTAAAATTTCTCCCTCATTAATTAAGCCAAGATATTTGCCTTCTACTGCTACCATTGCTCCAAGGCCTCTTTTCAAACTGAATACAGTTCCTGTAACCATATCATTTATTTTATATGGAGAATCTGTGCGTAAAACATTAAACAAATTCATAGTTGCGCAAAGTCTATCTGACTTATCAATATAAATTCCTACCAAATATTCACCGTTAATTTTAATATCTCCTACCTGCTCTTTAAATGGAAGGAACAAATCTTTTTCAAGTCCCCAGTTCATAAAAGCACCGATTCTTGACATTTCAACAACTTTTAAATATGCAATTTCACCAATTACAATTTTAGGTCTCTTTACAGTTGCAATTATTCTGTCACTTGAATCTCTATATACAAATACATTTAATTTATCTCCAACTTTTATGTTTTCAGAAACTTGTTTAATTGGAAGCAATATTCTGTCTTCCCCTTTTACGTCATCTGAACTTACCAGATAAGCTCCAAAATCCACTAATTTTGCTACTTCTAATTCCTGTATTTCTCCTAATTTTATCATACTATCTCCTTATAATACGGGAATATTCCCTTGTGTTTTTCTGTTTCGAGAGGATCACCCTCCCGATATTTATTTTCCCAACAATCTAAACATGTTCTTTTTATAAGCTTCTACACCCGGCTGTGTAAATGGATCTATTTTATTAGTATATCCACTTAATGCACATGTCATCATAAAAAAGTAAAAAAGCTTACCAAGATAAAACTCATTCATCAATGGTATTCTAATTACTATGCCTGGTACACCACCTTCGTTGTGTGCTAAAAATGTTCCTTCAAATGCTTTCTCATTTATATAACTGTATTTATTTCCCGAAATGTAGTTTAACTTGTCAAAATCATTTTTATCCGTCGGAACTACGATATCATTATTGCTATTTTCAATAATAATTGTAGTTTCAAAAATTATTTTTCTGCCATCCTGAACAAATTGTCCCATAGAGTGCAAATCGGTTGTAAAATTAAGATTTGCCGGAAAAATACCCTTTCCATCTTTTCCTTCACTTTCACCAAATAGCTGTTTCCACCATTCTGCTATTGAAATGCAACAAGGTTCATAACTTACAAGTATTTCAACCTCTTTGCCCTTCTTGTTCAAAATATTTCTTGCCGCTGCATATTGGCAGCATATATTTTGTTCGAATTTCCTTGTTTTATATTCTTCAGCACCAGACTTAAGCCCATTTATAAATTCATCCGTATTTAGTCCCGCAGCTGCCATCGGAAGCAATCCAACCGGCGTAATTACAGAATATCTTCCACCTATGTCATCCGGTATTTCAAATGTTTTGTATCCACTCAAATCAGAAAGGCTTTTCAATGCTCCTTTATTTTTGTCCGTAACAACAAAAATACGATTTTTGGACTCTTTTTTATACTTTTCTTCCATCAAATCCCTTATTATTCTAAAAGACAGTGCAGTTTCAAGCGTTGTACCTGATTTTGATATTACAATTACGCAAATTTCCTTATTTTTAACTACCTGAATTAATTTTTTTAAATATGATCCGCTTAAATTTTGACCTGCATAATAAACTTTGGGACTGCAAAGTTCATTATGAAAATCTCCCCTTATTGCTTCAATTGCTGCTTTTGCACCTAAGTAAGAACCTCCGATGCCTAAAAGTATAAAAGCTTCACATTCTTTCTTTATGTAATTGGCGCATGTTTTTATCTGTTCATATTCATTCTCATCCATTGTATTCATGAAATCAATCCAGCCTGTCATTTCGCTGCTTATTCCTTTTTTGTCTAAAAGCACTTCCTGAGCTTCCATTATTTCCGATTCAATGCTTTTTATTTCATCTTCACAAACAAAACTTCCATTTAAATCAAGTACAATATCTTTCAACCTTTTACACCCGCCCTTTTAATCATATAATTTCTGCCATTAATATTGCATAATCATCTTTATGAACTTTACAGTAATCGTCCAAGGATGATTTAATGTTTTTCAAAACGCTTCCTTCTTTTTTGATAATATTAATTATATTATCAACTCCGTATTGTATTCCTTCTTCATTAGCAGCTTCAGTTATGCCGTCTGTATAAAAGAACAATCTATCCCCAACATATAATTTGAGTTCACTTACATCATACTGGACATTGTCAAATATATTTGCAATTGGGTATCCTTTAGATTTAAGCATTGTAATATTTCCATTATTGCTTAATAAAATAGGCTCCGAATTGTGTCCTGCATTTACATAATGAAAATCGCGTGTTGTTTTGTTGTAAATTCCAAAAAATACTGAAAAGTATCTGTCATAATCTAAATTCAAAGCAAGAAACATTTTATGAAGCTCTTTCATTATACTGTTTATGGAAGTGCATCCCTTAGCTATTGTTCTTAGTGACTGTCTCACAAAAATAGTTAAAAGTGAGGCTGTTACACCGTGGCCAACAACATCACAAATATAAATTCCGGTATTATTTTCGTCTATTTTAAATACATCAAAAAAATCTCCGCTTAAAAGCTCTGAGGATTCATACAGATAATCAATATTTACACCATTGTACATTCCTTTTGGAGGAAGCATGCGCATTTGCATATTCCTTGCAAAGTTAATATCCTCGCTCATTTTTTCATTCTTTTCATTTATTTTTTGTGAAAGGTTAATTTCAGTTGTAATATCTCTAAAAACTTCCACAGCTCCTATAATTTCTCCGGATTCATCGCGCATTGGGGATGACACTACCATGTATGTATTATTGCCAACCATTGATTGTTTTTTCATTATGCAGCCCTTTTCCAAAGTTATACAGGAAATGCAGTAATCACATTTTTTATTTGTTCCAAAAATATCATAACATCTTTTTCCAACAATATCGCCTAAATCTTCTTTCATTTTCTTATTTGCATACAATACTATATTATTTTTGTCAACTACTCTTACCCAATCAATCATACCGTCAACGATGCTTAACTGATCCTCATTTGTTTTCTTGTCATACTGTTCCATAGGATCACTTCCTTGATTTTATTTTTTTTCTTTTACATAATTGAATAATAATTGTCCGATTTTTTCAGCATTGTGTCTGATATAATTTTTCCTTATTTCTATAAAGTTGCTGCTTATTACTTTTATATTCATCTCTTCGAGCTTTTTTATCTGCTCATCATCAACAAGTACTTGTTTTGCACCCTTAAACTTGTAATTTTCTATTGCACTTTCTGAAATGAGTTCGTCATTTGCTATTACATAATCTATTAAATACCTGTTGCTTTGCTTAATAATTGCATTTACATGGTCATAAACATTGTAATTGTCTGTTTCTCCAGGCTGTGTCATAACGTTGCATATGTAAAAAACCGTCGCTTTTGATTCTGAAATTACAGTTGGAATATTATCCACTAAAATATTTGGAATTACACTTGTATAGAGACTTCCGGGTCCAAGTATTATAATGTCGGCTTCTTGTATATCCCTTACTGTTTCATCCAACGGCTTACACACTTCAGGTACAAGAGAAACTCTGTCTATTTTGCAGTTTAATTTACTCACATATTCAGGAATATCTTTTTCTCCCAATATACAATCCCCATTATCAAGATATGCTTTAAGCTGTGCATCCTGAAGCGTCATTGGAAGAACTTTGCCTGATAATCTGAAAATACTTCCAATTTCTTTTAAAGCATGCTCATAATCTCCAAATATTTCATACATAGCCGCAATCAAAAGATTACCGAAGCTTTGTCCGTTTAAGTACCCATCTTTAAAACGGTGCTGCATAAGTCTTTCCATTGTTGGCTCGATATCTGACAATGCAATAATACAGCTTCTCATGTCTCCAGGTGGCAGCATTCCCAAATCTTCTCTCAGTACACCGGAACCTCCTCCGTTATCTGCGACAGTAACTATTGCAGATATATCCTTTGAGTATTTCTTCAATCCTCCAAGCAAAACAGAAAGTCCCGTTCCCCCGCCAAATACTACTATCTTCATAAAATACCTCTCTTATTTTTCAACATCTCTGTGATTTAAAAGAACTCTGTAGTTTTTGCCGCCCAATGTGGATGCTATATAATTTGAAATTGCTACAGAACGATGTTTTCCACCTGTACATCCAATAGAAATTACAAGGTTTGATTTTCCCTCTTTTATGTAGTGAGGCAAGAGAAAAATTATCAAATCTGTAAGTTTTTCTATAAAAATTGTTGTGGTTTCAAATCCCATAACGTAGTCCTGCACATTTTTATCATTTCCGGTAAAATTTTTAAGTTCTTCAATATAAAACGGATTCGGCAAGAATCGCACATCAAAAACCAAATCCGAGTCCTGAGGAATACCATATTTGTATCCAAATGACATTACAGTAATATTTAAATTAAAAGAAATATTTCCTTGTACAAAAATATTTAACAGTTCTTCTTTTAATCTCCCTATTTTCATGTTTGTAGTATCAATTATATAATCCGATTTTTTTTTTACTTCATCTAAACTAATTCTTTCTTCACGTATACCGTCAATTATAGTCCCTGTTGTACTTAGAGGATGCGGACGCCTTTGCTCTTTATATCTTTTCACCAATTCGTCATCTGAAGTATCCAGAAAAAGAATGCGGTATTTAATGCCTTTATTTTTCAGCTCATCAAGACTGTTAAACAAGTCTTTGAAGAAAATACCACCCCTTATGTCAGCAACAACCGCTACCTTGTATACATCGTTTGATGAACTTTTACACAATTCAGCAAAATTAGGAAGAAGAGCCGGAGGCATATTATCCATACAGTAATAGTTTATATCTTCTAATATTTTTATTGTCTGGCTTTTCCCTGCACCGGACATCCCTGTGATAATTACAAACTCCATATTCTCCACTCCTTTCAATTTTCTATTTTAGATTTATTATTCTTTTTAAATCCAACACAGCATCTTCTGCCGCTTTTAGTCCATTTTCAAAACTTCCAACTTTGTCTTTAATGTGTGCATCGCTGTTTATAACAAACTTCACATTGTATTTTGAAGCTGTTTTTATTTCATCTCTGTTCAAATGGCCATGGCTGTTATTTATTTCAAGAAGAGTACCTGTTTTTTCTGCTGTCCTGGCTATTTTAT
>NZ_JAWQJF010000045.1:0-16307 GCF_033447055.1 Sedimentibacter sp. | reverse complement strand
TCTAAAGCATTAATGGATTTTTCTCTTCCTATATCAAAATGAATCACTGTATCCGGAAAAATTCCTATTCCTCTGATAGGAATCAAAGGAAGTGTTTTATTTTCTATACTGTAATTTTCAATCATACTTTTCTCCTTATGAAAAAGTTGCTCCGCAACTCCGCTATGGGGACCTATGTCCCCCTTCGGCGTTAAAACGCATACGCGTTTTAACTGAGCGCCCCCCTTAACGGCAATGACGTCCCGTCCTTTGCAATCCTCGTTTTAATAATATAGAAAAGAGAGCTTTCCTATATTATTAAAAACTGCCTGCTAGGCAGGCAGTCTTATGAAGCATTTTCTTTACTATCAGATAAAGGCTTTTTAGTTAAAACTAATTTAGGTTCACTTTTATTAATAATTGTGTCTTTAGTAATGACACATTTTTTAATATCATTTCTTGAAGGTATTTCATACATAACATCTGTCATTGTACTTTCGAGTATACCTCTAAGACCTCTAGCTCCTGTATTAATTTCCAACGCTTTATCAGCAATTTCCTCTAAAGCTTCTTTTTCTATTTCTAATTCTACGTTATCCATTTTAAATAATTCTTTGTATTGCTTTACCAAAGCATTTTTCGGTTCAGTCAATATTGAAATCAAAGCACTCTTATCTAATTTATCCAAAGCGACAATATTAGGTAATCTTCCTATAAACTCAGGTATCAATCCAAATTTTAACAAATCTTGTGACTGAACTTGTTTTAAAAGCTTATCTATATCCATTGGAGAATTACCTGTAAGGTCTGCACCAAAGCCGATACTTTTTTTGCCTACTCTCTTTTGTACTATTTTTTCAATTCCGTCAAATGCACCGCCTAGAATAAACAATATGTTAGTAGTGTCAATTTGTATAAATTCCTGATGAGGATGTTTCCTTCCACCTTGCGGAGGAACATTTGCAACAGTTCCCTCAAGTATTTTAAGAAGTGCCTGTTGTACTCCTTCTCCACTTACATCCCTAGTTATTGAAGGATTTTCTGAACGCCGCGAAATTTTATCAATTTCATCGATATAAATTATACCCTTCTCTGCTTTCTCCACTTCAAAATCAGCTGCCTGTAAAAGTTTCAGCAATATGTTTTCAACATCTTCCCCAACATATCCTGCTTCTGTCAATGATGTAGCATCTGCAATAGCGAATGGAACATTCAACAATTTTGCAAGTGTCTGGGCTAAATATGTTTTTCCGCTTCCGGTAGGTCCTAATAAAAGTATGTTGCTTTTTTGAATGTCTATTCCTGCATCTTTACTTTTATAGTTTATTCTTTTATAATGATTGTAAACAGCTACAGCAAGTGCTTTTTTTGCTTGGTCCTGCTGAATTACATATTCGTCAAGTTTTTCTTTTATTTCCTTTGGTTTTGGAAGTTCAACAAAATCATATTCTTCAAATAGGTCTACATCTTCATATACAATATTGTGACATAATTCTATACATTCGTCACATATATAAACATCTGGACCTGCAATGAGCCTTCTTACCTGCTCCTGCGTTTTTCCACAAAACGAGCATTTGATTTGCTTTTCATTTACTTTGCTCATTAAAACACTCCTTACTTTCTTTTGGCTATAATGTCATCTATTATGCCATATGCTCTCGCTTCCTCCGCTGTCATGAAATTATCTCTGTCTGTATCGTGTTCAACCTTATCCATAGGCTGACCAGTTCTTTCACTGATAATTGTATTCAACGTATCCCTTATTTTAATTATTCTGTCTGCATGTATTTTTATGTCAGACGCTTGGCCTTGCATTCCTCCAAGAGGTTGGTGAATCATAATCTCTGAATTAGGAAGTGCAAATCTTTTACCTTTAGCTCCAGACAATAAGAGAAATGCTCCCATGCTTGCTGCCATTCCAACACATATTGTAGATACATCAGGCTTTATATACTGCATTGTGTCATATATAGCCATACCTGATGTTATAGAACCACCAGGAGAGTTGATATATAATTGTATATCCTTATCTGGATCTTCTGATTCCAAAAATAAAAGTTGTGCAACAATTACGCTCGCAGTTGCATCATTTACTTCATCACTTAATATTATTATTCTGTCTTTTAACAGTCTTGAATATATATCATAAGATCTTTCGCCTCTTCCGGTTTGTTCAATTACATATGGAACTAACGCCATTTTTATTTCCTCCTATATTATATTTCCTATTACTATTATTGTACTTATTTATCTTGATATAATCTTAATTTTTTGTCTTATTCAGAAATTTCTTCAGTTTTTACTTCAACAGGTTCAACAAACACTGCATTTCCAACAAGCATATCTATAACTTTTCTTTTTTGTAATGTTTCTTCAACGTAGCTTGCGCTTGACTCCATCATGCTTTTCTTAAAAGCTTCCATTCTGTCTGCTTCTATTTTATAAGACTGTGCAATTTTCTCGATTTCTGCTGTTAATTCTTCCTCTGAAACTTTAATTTCTTCTTTTTTTATTATAGCTTCTAAAACCAATTCTGCTTTTACATTAAATTCAGCTTGGTTTCTTGCACCTTCTTTATATTGATCAACAAAATTTTTGATTATATCATCATATTCCTTGCCTGAAAAACCTTGTTGACGGAATTGTTGTTCATAATTTCTTCCTAAATATTCAATTTCTCTTTGTATTAACACTTCAGGAATTTCTATTTTTGCATCATTAACAATTTTAGTAATTACATTGTTGTCATTTGCAATTTTCGATGAATCTACAGCTTTTTGCTCTAGAGTTTTTCTTGTATCAGCTTTTAATTCTTCCAAAGAATCAAATTCGCTGACATCTTTTGCAAGTTCATCATCAATTTCAGGAAGCTCTTTTACTTTAATTTCATGAATTGTTACTTTAAACACTGCTTCTTTACCTTTTAAATCTTCTGAATGATAATCTTCAGGGAATGTAACTTTAACTTCAATTTCTTCATCCTTAGATTTTCCTATAAGTTGTTCTTCAAAACCCGGAATGAATGAATTAGAACCAATTTCAAGAGATTGATTTACAGCAGTGCCGCCTTCAAATTGCTCTTCTCCAACAAAACCTGAATAATCAATAGTTAAAAAATCTCCATTTTGTACCGGTCTGTCAGTAACTTCAACAATTCTTGCATTTTTTTCCTGAACAGCTTTTAATTCTTTTTCAACATCTTCATCTGTAACTTTCAATTCAGTTTTTACAACTTCTACTCCTTTATATTCAGGGAGTTCAACCTCTGGCATTACTTCAACGTCTGCTGTAACAATTATTTCTTGTCCTTCTTCAAATTTTTCAATATTTACTTTGGGACTGTCTATTACATCAAGTTTATGTTCTGCAACAGCTTTTGGATATTCTTCTTGAATGGCAAAATCTAAAGCATCATCATAAAAAATGCTCTTGCCATATTTCTTTTCAATAATATGTCTTGGAGCTTTACCCTTTCTAAATCCTTGAACATTAATAGTATTCTTAACTTTTAAGTATGCTTTATTCACAGATTTTTCAAATTCCTCTTGTGATACTGTAAATTCAATTGTAACTATATTATTCTCTTTTTTTAATATTTTTGAAATCATTTTATCCTCCTAGGTTCCTAATTATTTTATGTAAAACAGTCAATATCGTTTCATTTTAACGAATCTCATAATTAACCATTATATTATACCACAAAACATTATAAAAGCAATATTTTATTACTGTTTCTTATATTATTTAGTGTTTTTATAATCATACACACAGCATTTCATGACAAAATTCTGCCCATTTACGAAAAATTTTGTCTTATTTTTTGCAAAAACCATACCAGCCTTTTTCATAACTTTTCCAGATGCTTCATTTCTAACATCATGCATTGCTCGCACTGTTTTAAATCCAACATCATCAACTAAAAATTTCAGAACACGTATTAAAACTTCTGTTGCAATACCTTGGTTCCATCTTTTTTTAGTAACAGTATAACCTATTTCACAGTATTTTTTTATATTTTTGACATTAGATACAGAAATGGATCCAATTACTTCATCATCTTGATTATCTACAACAGCCCAATGATAATAATTATTATTTTTATAGCAGTCAATCCATTCAGATACATACTCTTCAGTAACTTTTACGCTTGAATGAACACTACACGCATTATACTTTGCTGAATCACTATCGCTTGCCCAATTGCAAAAAACTTCGTTCGCATCATCAATTTTGAATTTTCTTAACACAAACCTATCAGTAAGTAATGTTACAGTACCCTTGTGTTTTAAAATATCCTCACGTTTATATATTTGCATTGCTAATTCTCCCCATTGCTCTTACGATTATTATACATTCCCACAATATGATTGCATAGTATTATTTTTTTAAACCGTAATATATTTCATTGTACATTAGAATATAAAATTGTATAATAATATATCGCAAAAAAACATTTAGAAGGAGGAATTACATGGAAAACATTATAAAAGACAATTATAGCAATGATGTAAAAAACAATACGGAAAAAAAAGATAAAAAATTCATACCAACAATTGAATCCGTGCTTAAAAAGAAACCAATTCAAATGCCAAAGGAAATTTATGATGCCAGCGGTATAAACATATTCGGTAAAAGAATTAAATCTTTAATATTTTCCACTGATTTAGCTATTATTAAAAATCACAATGCCGACGGCGTTATTGCCGTGTATCCTTTTACACCTCAAATAGCTGTCAATCAAGCAATCATTGAATTGTCTTCAGCACCGGTGTTTGTAGGTGTAGGCGGTGGTATCACAACAGGGCAGAGATCTTTGGATATTGCCATAAATGCAGAGTTAACAGGTGCATATGGTGTAGTAATGAATGCTCCAACTTCAAATGAACTTATTTCAGAAATGAAAAAAAGGCTTGATATTCCAATAATAATTACTATTGTATCCGAGAAAGAAGATTTTGAGTCCAGGATTAAAGCAGGGGCTGCAATATTTAATGTTTCAGGCGGAGCTAGTACAGCAGATATAGTAAAAATAATTCGTGAAAAACATCCCAATTTTCCAATAATAGCAACAGGCGGCCCCAGACCAGAAAATATTTACAATACAATTCAAGCTGGCGCAAATGCAATCACATTCACACCACCAACCACAGGTGAACTTTTCTCAGAAATTATGGACAATTACAGAGAAAAATTATTTTAAAGAATAAAAACATACGTGATTTTTACGTATGTCTTTTATTTGATTATTCCATATTTTTAAGAACTTCTCTGTTTTGTTCGATAATATTATTTATTTCATTTATTTTTCCCTGTAGCTTGGACAATATTTCATCACTGTAATTGTACGCGCCTATTTTCATGTCATTAGCTTTTCTTTCAGCATCTTGCAATATTTGATTTGCATATTTCTGAGCCTGCTTGGTTATCTCATTGTCTTCAATAAGATATTTTTGCTGATCCTGCACTTTTTCAATCAGTTCATCCGCTTCTGTCTGTGCTTCATTTAAAATGCGCTGACGTTCTTTCGCTACCCATGATGCCCTATTTATTTCATCAGGCAATTTTAATCTGATTTCATTAATCACATCCAGCATTTCATCTTTATCTATCATAACCTTGTTTGATAAAGGAAACTTTGATGCTTCTTCAACAATATCTTCTATTCTTTCTAACAAATTTAAAATCTCCATATTTACCTCCCTAGTTTTTTTAGTAGTAATTCTGCAACATTTTCTGGTACAAGTTCTTTAAACTTTTCATCATACATAGCAATTTCTTTGACACCGCTTGAACTTACAAAAGAATATTCCGGCGATGCAACCATAAAAAATGTTTCTAAGTTTTCATTTAGAAACTTATTATAAGCTGACATGCCAAGTTCGTATTCATAATCAGACAATGCTCTAAGCCCTCTTATGATAATTCTTATATCATTTTTTTTGCAATAGTTTGCTACCATTTCGCTAGACGAGTCTACTGTTACATTTTTTAAATGCTTTACTGCACCC
The DNA here is from genome assembly GCF_033447055.1 of Sedimentibacter sp. Lineage (GTDB taxonomy): Bacteria > Bacillota > Clostridia > Tissierellales > Sedimentibacteraceae > Sedimentibacter. The sequence goes on along the minus strand of NZ_JAWQJF010000045.1, from coordinate 10,317 downwards.
TTTACAAGTTCAACTCGTTCTTCACATGTAAACATGTATTTTTTTGAGGTATTGTTAAAAACTGTCACTAAAACATCATCAAACAATTCAGAACATCTTTTTATCAAATCAAAATGACCACATGTAATGGGATCAAAGCTACCTGCATATAAAACTCTCATTTTAGTCCTCCGCTAACTTCATAATACTTATTCTAGTTCTACCATATATTTTTTCTTTGTATTTTATAACATTTATATCAATGCTTTCGAACACCGTTTCCGACTTATCGCTTTCAATGATAAGCATTCCACCAGGCTTCAAAATTTTATTTTCAAATATGCTTTTTACTATTTTTATACAACATTTCAAGTCATAAGGAGGATCTGCAAAAATATAATCAAATTTTTCATTATTTTTATAAAAATTAATAATTGCTTTTTCGTAATCACTTAATATAATTTTTGATTTATCTTGAAAATTGCATAATTCGAGATTCTTTTTAACATAACTTAAACTTTTATGAGATGCATCCACAAAACAACAAAATTCTGCACCTCTTGCCAAAAACTCTATGCCTACATTTCCAGAACCTGCAAATAAATCTAAAACTCTGGAATCTTCATTAATATATCCAATAATATTAAATAAAGATTCTTTAATTTTATCGCTTGTAGGTCTGACGGACATTCCCTCAGGAGCATAAAGCTTCTTACCTTTATTTGTTCCGGATATTATTCTCATTTCAAACTCTTCCTAACCATGAACAATCAATTGAATACAATGTTTTCGTCTTTAAACAAGTTCATTATTTGTTCTTTTAAATTCCTATAATCATCACCGTCAAGGTATGGATTTTCTTTCAGCATGTTTTTTGATAATACTTGAACAATTTGAACAACTTCAACATCATTAATTATATTTTGAATTTCATATTTTGACAAGCCATGCTGCTTTGTTCCAAAGAAATCGCCAGGACCCCTCATTTTTAAATCTTCTTCAGCAATTAAAAAACCATTGCTGCATTTTTTTAAAATATTCATTCTATCAACCGATTTTCTAGATCTGCTTCCATTCACCAAAATACAATAAGACTGAAATTTTCCTCTTCCAACCCTTCCTCTTAATTGATGAAGCTGCGCAAGTCCAAAACGTTCCGCATTTAAAACAAGCATAATGACAGAATTAGGAACGTTTACTCCAACCTCTATTACTGTAGTTGAAACAAGCACGTTTATCTTACCGGCATAAAATTCATTTATAATGGTTTCTTTTTCTGCATTATTCATTTTGCCGTGCAATAGCCCCAGTTTATATTTAGAAAAATATGAACTTTTAAGTTCATTATATATATCCGTAGCAGAATCAAGTTCTAAGTTCTCTGACTCTTCAACTAAAGGTGCAACTATGTACGCTTGACGTCCATTGTTTATCTGACTTACAATAAATTCATAGGCTTTTCTTTTATCGCTTTCCTTAAAAACACTTGTTATAACTTCTTGCCTTCCAAGAGGCATTTCATCAATAACGGATATGTCCAAATCTCCATAAAGCATAAGCGCCAGTGTTCTTGGTATTGGTGTTGCTGTCATTACAAGAATATCAGGATTATTTCCCTTGTTTGAAAGCATAGCCCTTTGTCTTACTCCAAAGCGATGCTGTTCATCAGTTATAACAAGTCCGATATTTTTAAACTCCACACCCTTTTCAATGAGAGCGTGTGTACCGATTATTATATCAACTTCACCGGATTTAAGTTTGCTCAAAATTTCAGCCTTTACTTTTGCTTTTGTTGAGCCTGAGATAAATACGACATTAACCTGTATATGAGCTCTCTCCAAATACTCTAGTATCGTATCATAATGCTGCCTGGCTAAAATTTCAGTAGGTGCCATCATTGATGCCTGAAATCCTGAATTGACCGCTGCAAGCAAAGCATAAATTGCAACCACGGTCTTGCCTGAACCTACATCCCCCTGCACTAATCTGTTCATTGGTTTAGTAATACTCATATCTTCTTTTATTTCTTTGATTACTCTCAGCTGTGCATTAGTCAGCTTATAAGGTATCGAATCAATTAGTTTGTCAGACAGCTGTGTATTTTTAATTTCATTACCTGTACAATCATTTCTAAGATTGTTTTTAATTGACAAAAAACCAATATTCATTATTAAAAGTTTTTCAAATGCCATTGTTTTTTTCCCTAATGAATATTTTTTGCCATTCTCGGGAAAATGAAGACTTTTAATTGCACATTTTCTTGGAAGCAGTTTATTCTGAACCTTTAATTCTTTAGGAATAACATTTTCGATTTTATCATAATAAATATCTAATGCAGTCCTTGTTAATTTTGTCAATTCATTGTTGGTAATACCATATGTCAAGCCATATATCGGCATGATTCTATTTGCTTTCCAGTCTTTATTGCAAAATTCAATTTCAGGATTTACTATTTCAATTTTACCAAGTGAATTCTTTACACTACCAAACACATAATAGAATTCTCCCTCAATAAATTTTTCCATCAAAAAATCCTGATTAAAAAAAGTAAGAGTAATAAAGCCTGTGTCATCCACACAAATTGCCTTTATTATGGACATATTTTTCTTAACCCTGGTTTTTTTAGGCTTTTCAAAAAGTTTGACCTTTAACAAAATTTTTCTGTTATCCGAATTGTCTTTGATGTCATTAATATTTTTAACAGTTCTTCTGTCTTCGTATTTTATTGGGAAATAATTTAACAAATCTTCAACAGTATATATGTTTAATTTTTGCAGTCTTGCTGCTTTATTAGGTCCAACTCCCTTTAAAAATTGTATGTCGATATCAAGCATTTAACGCTCCATTAGTATTATTATTCTACTGAAATTATATAGTAATAAAGAGGCTGACCACCGAATATTATTTCAACATCGCATTCTTCTGCTATTTCTTCTATTCTTGTTTTCATGCTTTCAGCAGTTTTTTTCTCAACTTTATCACCATAGAACAAAGTAATAAGAAAACTGTCTTCATCAACCATTTTCTTGATGAGTTCTATAGCTTCATCTTCAGCATTGTTTCCATGAGATACAATATTACCATCGCTTAAAGCAATAATTTCGTCTTTTTTTATTTCCATATCATTAAATATAGTATCCCTTACTGCATATGTAACTTGACCGGTTTTTACTTCTTTTACCGCCTCAGTCATAATTTTTATATTTTCTTCAGCATCATTTTCTTCTTTAAATGCAAGCAAAGCTGTAATTCCCTGTGGTATACTTTTGCTTGGTACAACATAAATATTTTTTTCTGATAATTCTTTTGCTTGTGTTGCAGCAAGGATAATATTGCTGTTGTTAGGTAAAACAATTATATTATCAGCATTTATATTTTTAGTTGCTTCTAATATATCTTCCGTACTTGGATTCATTGTTTGCCCACCGGATAAAAAAATATCAACATTTAAATCCATAAACACTTTTTGAATTCCAGCACCCATTCCTATTGAAACAAATCCGTATTTTTTCTTTTCTTGGCTTTTTTTATGAGAATTCTTAACTCTTTCCCTGAATTGTTCCTTCATGTTTTCTATTTTTATTTTAGACAATTCACCGTATTTAACTGCAATAGCCAATATTTGACCAGGGTTGTTTGTATGTATATGTGTTTTTATTAATTTTTCATTACCAACACATACTATTGAATCGCCCTTGTCATATATTTTACTTAAAAAATCTTCTGAACTCTTTATCGGATTATTTATAAAAAATTCCGTACAATATGCAAATATAATTTCATCTTCGCTGGTGAATTCTTCAAGTTCCAATTGAGTTTCAACTATTTTCTCTTCTTTTTTCTCTTGTTTTATTTCAATTCCTTTTAAAGATGCCAATGCACCTTCTAGAAGAAATACTAAACCTTTACCACCTGCATCTACAACATCTGCTTGTTTTAAAACTTTGAGCATTTCCGGAGTACGTCTCAACGTATCTTTTGCCTGCTCAATTAAGTTTTCTAAAAACACTGCTGTATCTTCATACTCTGTATATGTCGCCATTGCTTTTTCAGCAGTTTCTCTGGCAACCGTGAGTATTGTTCCTTCAACTGGTCGCATTACTGCTTTATACGCTGTATCTGAAGCAGCTTTAAATGATTCTGCAATTATTTTACAATCAATTCTATTTGATCCGTTAAGTCCTTTTGCGACACCTCTGAACAGCTGTGATAATATTACTCCCGAGTTTCCTCTTGCTCCCATTAAAGAGCCATTAGCAGCGGCTTCAGCAATGTGTGCAATAGTGCTGTCTGACAAGTTGCTTATTTCCTTTATTGCTGACTGTACAGTAAGATTCATGTTTGTGCCTGTATCTCCGTCGGGAACAGGAAATACGTTTAAGGAATCCACTATAGCTTTGTTATTTTCAAGATTTGCAGCAGCCCCTAAAAGCATTTTTTTAAACGTAATATTATCAATATATTCTATATTCATTTTAACCTCCTCGTTATTTTTGTACTCTGACACCTTGCACAAAAATATTCACATTATCTACGTTAACTCCTGAAAAGTTTTCTACGCTGTATTTAATCCTGGAAATTATATTTTCCGCTACAACAGAAATTTTAACTCCGTATTGCAGTACTATATATAAATCAATGTTAATTTTATCTTCTATTGCAGTAATTTTTATTCCTTTAGTAAGCTGTTCTCTTTTCAGTAATTCAAAAATACCTTCAGTTGCATTTCTAAAAGCCATTCCTACTACACCGTAACATTCCATAGCAGCCAATCCGGCAAGAGTAGCAAACACTTGATCATCTATGGTAATATTTCCATTTTCGTTAAACATTTTAATTGACATATACAACCTCCTATGTTTTAATTTCCAAATATTATTTATTAAACAAACATATTATACCCTTTCTATCAAAAATTTACAAACAAAATATGACTGACTGGTAGTCAGTATTAAAATTTTTCAAAATAAAAAATACATTTTTATTATACTAATTAAAATTTGATATTGCAATATTTATATTTTAATGGTAGAATTATAGAGTTAAAATTATTAAACAGTTATTTTGTGCTGTTTAAGCAAATCGAAATATAAAACTTAATGTTTTAGATAAATAGGAGGTGTAGCATGGCTAAGTTTTGTGAGATATGTGGAAAAGGATCTATATCAGGCAACAGTATAACACATTCTGATAGAAAAATAAGAAGAACATGGAAACCAAACGTAAGAAGAATTACAGTTTTGGAAAACGGAGTTCCTTCTAAAAAATTTGTTTGTACAAGATGTATGAGATCAGGTAAAGTACAACGTGCTATATAAGACAATAATAAATAGTGGCTTACGCCATTATTTTTATTTTTTGATTTATTTACAACAATCTAAAAAGTGTGCTGCCTAGTATTATGAGCAACATTCCTAAAATAAACATCCAAATTTTAACCGGCAAAATTTGAACAACTATAATTGCTCCGATTACTGCCAGCATAATACCTAATATTTCTGTAAATTTAAAATGTTTGTTTATCGGATTACATTTATTTTTATGTTTAAAATAATTCATATTACCCTCCTAAATAATTGATTTATTGATGGATTAATACAGATTTAGTTATTGACAACAATTTTAAAATATCTATTTAGTGTAATAATTACAACTATTCCATTAATACATTCTATTCATGAGTATTAAAAAAGATACGAGAAATTTTATTTCATCGTATCTTTTTTATCTTTTTATTTATTATTCTAAAATTCTGCGTTTTTAGGTGTTCTTGGGAATGGTATAACATCTCTGATGTTGCCCATGCCTGTTAGATACATGATAAGTCTTTCAAATCCAAGTCCGTAACCGGCATGTTTAACTCCACCGTATTTTCTTAATTCTAAATACCACCACATGTCTTCTTTGCCTACGCCCATTTCACCCATACGTTTTTCTAAAAGATCCAGTCTTTCTTCTCTTTGGCTTCCGCCTATAAGCTCACCAATTCCAGGTACAAGAAGATCCATTGCAGCAACAGTTTTATTATCTTCATTCATACGCATATAAAATGCTTTTATTTCCTTTGGATAGTTAATTACAAACACTGGTTTTTTAAATATCTGTTCAGATAAATATCTTTCATGTTCTGTTTGTATGTCTGTTCCCCAATGTACAGGGTAATCAAATTTATCATTGTTTTTCATTAATATATCAATAGCATCAGTATATGAAATTCTTCCAAATTCTGAACTTATAACATTATCAAGTTTTGCAAAAAGATCTTTTTCAACAAAACTGTTGAAAAATTCCATTTCTTCCTTTTCATTTTCTAAAACATAGCTAACTACATATTTAACCATATCTTCAGCAAGCTGCATGTTATCATTAATATCTGCAAAAGCAATCTCTGGTTCAATCATCCAGAATTCAGCCGCATGCCTTGTTGTATTTGAATTTTCTGCTCTGAATGTAGGTCCAAATGTATATGTCTTTTTATATGCAAGCGCAAAAATCTCTGCTTCTAACTGACCGCTTACTGTAAGATTTGCAGATTTTCCAAAGAAATCTTTCGAATAATCAGTTTTTCCACCTGTTTTTTCTATGTTGTCAAGATCAAGTGCAGTTACTCTGAACATTTCTCCTGCACCTTCAGCATCACTTGCTGTTATTATAGGAGGATGAGCATATACAAAACTTCTTTCATTAAAAAACTTATGTATTGTAAAAGCTGCCAATGACCTTACTCTAAATACCGCTGAAAAAGTGTTTGTTCTTGGCCTTAAGTGAGCTATTGTTCTAAGATATTCAAGTGAATGTCTTTTTTTCTGAAGAGGATAACTTGAATCGGATTCAGCTTCCATTGCAATTTCAACAGCATTTATTTCAAACAACTGTTTTGCTTCCGGTGTCATTATCAATATTCCTTTAACTGTTATTGCACTGCCAGTTGAAAATTTCTTTACTTCTTCAAAATTGCTTAAATTATTTTCAAAAACTACCTGAACATTTTTCATAAAAGTTCCGTCGTTCAATTCTATAAAGCCAAAATTTTTAGAATCTCTAATAGTCCTTATCCAACCTTCCACCAACACTTCTTTTTCATAATATTTTTCCGGAGATTTGAATAAATCTCTCAAATCTATTGATTTCATGAATCCTCCTAATATGATTGATTTCTTTAGTTTATTTGTTATCAATGACATGCATGATTAATTAATCTTTTGAAACAAATAATAATGCAATACCTTTGTTAAGCAATATTCTACCTCTATCCTTGATAATCTCATTGCTTATACAAAGAGTAGAACCTCTTTTAACAATAACATTATCTAATGGATATTTAAATCCTTCAAGCGTAAGACCGCTTATTAAATACGTAACAGGCACTATTGATATGAAATAATTTTCTTTATGGTTTAAATACAAATCAGTATTATCTGATATAATTTGTATTTTATTATTATTGTCAATTATTTCAATGTTAACTCCAAGATTGAAATACTTTTCAAGAAGCATAATATTTGCAATTGAATGATCAAGTCTTGGACCACCTGTGGCACCAACTAAAATTATATTATTATAGCCCAGTTTTAAAGCAAATTCAATTGACAGTTCCATATCAGTATAATCTTTTTCTGTAGGAAACTTTTCTATTTCTACATTCATTGATCGATATTTTTCAAGAACACTAGGTTCTACAGAATCAAAATCTCCAAGAATTATATTTGGAACAACGCCTAAACGTTCTGCTTTTCCAAGGCCACCATCTGCACAAATTACACAGTCGAAATGCATATTTTTAATGAGACTTTTATCAACATCATCACCGTTAGCTATTATTAATGCTATCATTATTTTTGCTCCATAATATTTTTAAACTTCCTTGTTTCTTGAACAACATCTTTAGCCTTGTAAATTGCTGACCCAGCTACAACAACATTTGCTCCCCATCTTAACACTTCCTGTAAATTGTCTGTTGTAACGCCGCCGTCAATTTCTATATCAACATTTAAATCGTAATCATTTATCATTTCTTTTAATTCTTCAAATTTGTATTTAACATTTTTAATAAGACTTTGTCCGCCAAATCCAGGATTAACGCTCATTATAAGCACCATGTCCACGTCTCTTATTATATCTTTTAAAATGCTTACTGGAGTAGCAGGATTTATAGAAACACCTGCCTTCAGTCCAAATGATTTGATTTTTTGAATTGTACTGTGAAGATGCACACACGCTTCTTGATGAACAGTTATTATATCGGCTCCCGCATTATAAAAATCCTCTATAAAATCCTCCGGATTTTCAATCATTAAATGAACATCAAAAGTAAGTTCAGTTACTTTTCTTATACATTTAACTACGTCAGGTCCTATTGTAATATTTGGAACAAAATGTCCATCCATTACATCTATGTGAATATAATCCGCTCCCCCTTCTTCAACTAATTTTATATCACGCTCAAGGTTTGAAAAATCGGCAGATAATATAGACGGTGCTAATTTATGCGTTAATTTATTCATTTTTCCTCCTTAAAATATACTAATATATTTTAGTTTTTCTAATTTGTTCTAATAGTCTTACGTAATTCAAGTATCTTGTTTCACTTATTAAACCAGTTTCCACTGCTTTCTTAACACCACAGTCCGGTTCCTTGTAATGAAGACAGTCATCAAATCTGCAGCTTGAATCTAATTTCTTTATCTCAGGATAATATTCTTTAAGTTCATATTCATTGATACCTTCTAACTCAAAAGAACTAAATCCCGGTGTATCAACAACATAGCCTCCAAAGCTCAGCTTATATATTTCTGCATGGCGAGTCGTATGTTTTCCTCTTTTTAATTTATCGCTTATTTCACCGGTTTTCAATTGAAAATCCGGCTGAACAGCATTCATTACAGAAGATTTTCCAACACCCGATGGTCCGGAAAAAACACTTAGCTTATCTTTCAATACATCTTTAAGTATTTCAATGGACCTTGGATCATTTTTGCTTGTGAAAATAATTTTATAATCAGTATTTTTAAAAATATCATTTATTTCATTTTTCCTATTCTCATCTGCCAAATCAGATTTATTGAAACAAATAACCGGCTTTAAATTGTTAACTTCAGCCGCTATCAAAAGTTTATCAAGAAGCAAAAAACTTGGTTCCGGATTAGTTACAGCGAAAAATATTAAAAGCTGTTCAACATTGGCAACCGGTGGTCTTTTAATTTCATTATATCTTTCATTTATCTCTTCAATATAGCCAGAATGTTCATCTTCTTCAGTAAGTCTTATTAAAACCCTGTCTCCGACTAATGGCTTTATATTTTTAAGCCTAAACAAACCTCTTGCTCTGCATTCTATTATTTCGTTGCCTATATCAACATAATAATTTCCGCCTACACCCCTAATAATGATACCTTTAATCATATATGCTCCTATTCAAAAGTTATTTCAGCTCTATCATACAATTCATTATCTATATAAATTTCAAATACTTGTTTTCCTGTCCCTTTAATATTGATGATAATGCTCTGTTCTGATGTGCTCACTTCTTGTGAATATACAATTTCTCTTCCTTCATCTGTAATTTTCTGAACAACTACAGCAACTTTATCCTTATTTGATGGAAGTGCTATGGTAAGCGGATAAGCTCCGATTTCCACAGGTGTTTCTATTCCTGGTTCTTCTACTGGATTTTCAGGTTCTACTGATGGTTTTCCCGAACTTACAGTCATCCAGATTGATGTTCCTTGTTCAACTTCTTGCCCCGCTATAACGCTTTGCCTCATAACAAGTCCTGCTTCAATTTCTTCGCTTGTTTCTTCAGTTATTTCTCCAACTTCAAGATTATTTTGTAATATTAGAAGTTTTGCAGTTTCTAACTCAAGGCCGGCTAAGTTAGGCATAGTCGCATATTTAATTTTAGGTCCGGTACTCACAACATAATCAACTTTATCATCCATTTCAGCAGGTGTATTCGCAGAAGGATACTGATTAATAATTTGACCTGCTGCATAAGTATCTGAATTTTCCTCTGTTACGCGTCCTTCGTCAAGTCCTGAATCTGCAAGAATAATTCCTGCTTCAATTGCATATTTCCCAACTAAATTAGGAACAACAATTTCCTTCATACCCTTGCTTACAACAACTTTTACAGGATAGTTTTCCTTAAGCTTTGTACCTTCCTCAACACTTTGTTCAATAACTTCACCTTCATCATACTCACTGCTGAATTTCCTATCCGAAACTTCAAACAACAATCCTAAGTCTTTAACAATTTTTTGAGCTTCTTCTTCACTTCTGCCTATTAAATTAGGAACCTCAACTTCAGGAACATACATAAATGCTTTAAAAGCAACTATA
>NZ_JAWQJF010000044.1:0-18278 GCF_033447055.1 Sedimentibacter sp. | reverse complement strand
TATTTTTGTCTATTTTCATTTTTAATCCTTCCACGTATACATAGAATATCTATGTTTATAGATTACATCGAACTTCTATGTATGTCAACTTTTTTAATTTATTTAATTAGCAAAAAATCGTATGCCTGCTTTTATTTATAATTATATAATCAAGTTAAATGTTTAATAGTATTTTTTAATGTTTATGGAATATTATTCACTTGATTATATTTATATATTTTGTTATATTATTAACAAAATATATAAAATGAAGGGAAATGTATTATGACTGCTGATATTAAAGACAAAGTTGATGAAATTCTTATTAGTCACAATTATGAAAAAAAAGAGCTTATTAATATAATTCAAGAAATTCAAAAAGAATATAGATACTTGCCTCAGGATATTTTAATTTATATAGCTGAAAAATTAGATATTAGTGAGTCTAAGATTTATGGCGTTGCTACTTTTTATGAAAATTTCTCACTAGAAGCCAAGGGTAAAAACATAATAAAAATTTGTGACGGAACAGCTTGCCACGTCAGAAAATCTGTACCGATTTTAAATGCAATCTACAAAGAACTAGGTTTGTCAGATAAAAAACATACAACTGACGATTTATTGTTTACCGTTGAAACCGTTTCATGCTTAGGTGCTTGCGGCTTGGCTCCTGTTATTACAATAAACGATCACGTACATCCTAAAATGACTCCAGAATTAGCAGTTGAGTTAATAAAGAACATTAAAAAGGAGGAAAATGTAAATGTTGATAAAAACATATGATGATTTAACATATTTTGCAAATCTTTTTATGAATTCATTGAAAAAACAAAAAACAAAGGTTTTAGTATGTGCCGGCACAGGATGTATAGCAGGCGGCTCTCTGTTCATTTATGAAGAGTTGAAAAGACTTGTTAAAGAAAGTGGCGCATTGGCAGATGTTGACTTGTTAAAGGAAAATGAAGATGAAGGTGAAGGTGAAGGCGAAGGCGTCAGCGTCAAAAAAAGCGGATGTCATGGTTTTTGTGAAGCAGGACCAATTGTGAGAATTGAACCATATAACTATTTATACTTAAGAGTTAAATTGGAAGACTGTGAAGATATATTTAATTATACTATCTTGAAAGGTGAACCTGTAGAAAGATTAATGTACCATGATTCCGAAAAAATATATAAGACTCAGGAAGAAATACCTTTCTATCAAAAACAAACAAGATTGGTTTTAGAAAACTGCGGCAATATGGATGCAGAAAATATACAAGAATATATAGGAAGAGGCGGTTACAAAGCTCTTTCAACAGTTCTCAGCACTATGGAACCTAAAGGGGTATGTAAGCAAATTCAAGAATCCGGATTAAGAGGCCGCGGTGGCGGAGGTTTTGTTACAGGTAAAAAATGGGGACAAGTTTTGTCTCAAGATAACCCTAATAAATATGTTGTTTGCAACGGCGATGAAGGAGACCCGGGTGCATTCATGGATAGAAGCATCATGGAAGGAGATCCTCATAAAGTTATTGAGGGCATGATAATTGCCGGATATGCCACAGGAGCCAACACAGGATATATTTATGTGAGAGCAGAATATCCTATGGCTGTAGAACGATTAAAAATAGCAATTTCACAAGCAAATGAATCAGGATTATTAGGAAAAAACATCCTAGGTTCTGGCTTTGATTTTGAGCTTCGTATAAACAAAGGAGCTGGTGCTTTTGTTTGTGGTGAAGGCAGTGCCCTTACTGCATCTATTGAAGGTGAAAGAGGCATGCCGCGTGTTAAGCCGCCGAGAACTGTTGAACAAGGATTGTTCGGATGCCCAACCGTATTAAATAACGTTGAAACATTTGCTAATGTTCCATTAATAATTACAATGGGAGTTGAAGAATATAAAAAGTATGGTACTAAAGACAGCCCCGGAACAAAGGCATTTGCACTGACAGGAAATGTTGTAAATACAGGATTGATTGAAGTTCCTATGGGAACAACTTTGAGAGAAGTAATATTTGATATAGGCGGCGGTATTCCTGATGGAAAAAAATTCAAAGCTGTTCAAATAGGTGGACCTTCCGGTGGATGTTTAACATTTGATGAAAGGCATTTAGATTTAGCCTTAAGTTTTGATTCTCTGAAAAAAGTCGGCGCAATGATTGGTTCAGGCGGAATGGTTGTAATGAACGAAGATACTTGCATGGTGGAAGTTGCAAGATTTTTCATGAGCTTCACTCAGCGTGAATCCTGCGGTAAATGTATACCGTGCAGAGAAGGTACAAAGAGAATGCTTGAAATTCTCGAAAAAATAGTTGCAGGAAATGGAACTATTGATGATCTTGAACTATTAAAAGATATTGCAGAAACTGTAAAAAACACTGCTTTGTGTGGACTTGGAAAAACTGCAGCTAACCCTGTCCTAAGTACTTTGGAATTTTTCTACGATGAATATCTTGCTCATGTTGTAGATAAAACATGTCCTGCTAAGCAATGTAAAAATCTAATAGCTATACAGATTGATCCTTCACTTTGCAAGGGATGCTCTAAATGTGCTAAAATCTGCCCTGTAAATGCTATTTCAGGTAAGATAAAGGAACCATTTGTTATAGACAGTAAAAAATGCATAAAATGCGGAGCTTGCATAGAAACTTGCCCATTTAATGCAATCAGGGAGGTATAGACCATGAGTGGATATATGATTATAGATGGCAGAAAGGTACAATACACAAATCAGAAAAATATATTAAGTGTAATTAGAGACTCCGGTATTGACTTGCCTACACTTTGTTATCATTCTGAATTAAGTATATACGGAGCTTGCAGAATGTGTTCAGTAGAAACATCTAAAGGAGAAATCATAGCATCATGTTCTGAAAAACCTAAAGATGGACTGGAAATATATACAAATTCGCCGAGAGTTAGAAAATATAGAAAAATGATTCTTGAATTGCTGCTTGCAAATCATGACAGAGACTGTACATCATGTGAACGTACCGGTGATTGTCAATTGCAAAATCTTGCCAAAAGATATGGGTTAACCAAAAATAGATTCACTCAGTTGGTAAAAGATGATGAAATAGATAATTCAAGTCCAAGCATAGTAAGAAATCCTAACAAGTGTATAAAATGCGGCGACTGTGTTATGGTATGTGAAGAAGTTCAAGGTGTTGGAGCAATCGGCTTTGTAAACAGGGGATCTGATGTTAAAATAGCACCTCCTTTTAATAAGACTTTAGCTGAATCTAATTGTGTAAACTGTGGCCAATGCCGTATTGTATGCCCAACAGGAGCAATAACGATTAAAAATGAAACTCAGAAGGTGTGGGATGCTCTATACGATAAAAATATAAGAGTAATTGCACAGGTTGCTCCTGCAGTGCGTGTTGCATTAGGTGACGAATTCGGAAAAACTCCTGGTGAAATAAATTTAGGAAAAATAGTAGCCGTTCTTAAAAAACTTGGTGTTGAAGAAGTTTTTGATACAACTTTATCAGCTGACTTGACAGTTATGGAAGAGAGTGAAGAATTCTTAGAAAGATTCACAAAGGGTGAAAATCTCCCGTTGTTTACTTCATGTTGCCCTGCATGGGTTAAATTTGCAGAAAACAAATATCCTGAACTTTTAAAAAATATCTCTTCATGCAAATCTCCACAACAAATGTTTGGAACAGTCCTTAGAGAATCATATAATGAAATAGATTTTAAAGATGACAGGGATACATTTATACTATCTATCATGCCATGTACTGCTAAAAAAGCTGAGGCAGCCCGACCAGAATATAGTCATAATGGAAAAAGAGAAGTTGACGTAGTATTGACAACACAGGAACTTGCAATCATGATTAAAGAAATGGGTATAAATTTTGATGAAATTGAAGAAGAATCGATGGATATGCCTTTTGGTATTGGTTCCGGAGCAGGTGTAATATTTGGAACAACCGGTGGAGTAATGGAAGCAGTTCTTCGAAAAGTACTAAAAAATAAATATGGAAAAGATGACTGTGAAATAATATTTAACAGTGTCAGAGGTTTAGACACTGTTAAAGAAACTTCTGTAAATTTTGATGGAAAAGAAATTAAATTAGCCGTAGTTCACGGACTTAAGAATGCAGATAACCTTATAAAACAAATTAAAAGCGGTGAAAAGCAGTATGACTTAGTAGAAGTAATGGCGTGTATCGGTGGCTGCATAGCTGGCGGAGGTCAGCCTGTACCTAAAACAATAACAAGAGAAACTAGACTGTTAAGAGCTAAAGGTCTCTACAATATAGACAAAACGACTCAAATTAAAAATTCTGATGATAACTACATTGTAAAAAATATTTATGAAGGTGTCATGAAAAACAAAAGACATATGCTTCATAACCATCATTAATTTATCCTAGTGAAAAAGGATTAATGTCATTATTTCCTGACATTAATCCTTTTTTATATTTTTATTTTCTAAAAGCTTGGAGGAACCATAGACCAAACAGAAACTGATACTTCATCGCCAATATTTAAATACTTATGAGGTATTGTACTGTCCAGATATATGCTGTCACCCTCGTTTAAATCGTACACATTTTCACCAGATAATATTCTTAATGTACCTTTGATTACAACCCCGCATTCTTCTCCATCATGGCTGATTAGCTCATCGTTGTTATGTTCATGAGGAGCTATTTCTATCCACAGCATTTCTATTTGTTTTTTTAAATCAGGGCTTAAAAGTTCATAAACTCGGCTCGCTTTTCTCATCATTATTTTTTTTCTCTCGTCTTTGCGAACTATCTGATTAAAATCATCATATTCATCAAAAAAATAATTCATGGTTACATTAAGCACCTTTGATATTTTCCACAGCGATGCAACAGAAGGTCCGGTTATATCTCGTTCAATTTGGCTGATTAAGCCCTTGCTAAGACCGGTTTTTGCTGAAAGCTGCTCAATGCTGATTTTTTGCTTTTGGCGTAATGACCTAATTTTATCACCCAGCTCCATGTAATTCTCCTCAATTTAATTTTCAAATGTTCAAACAATGAATTTTTACTGACATATTATACAATATAGAAAACGATTTATCAATACTTTATTATTTTTTTCTCCAGCCATGCAGCGAAAAAATACATTATCGCAGCTATTACTCCAAGAATAAAAACACCCATCATGACTAAATCAAGTTTGAATGTCTGGCTTCCGTAAAGTATCAAATATCCAATTCCTGCTTTTGATACGAGAAATTCACCAACAATAACCCCTATCCAGGACAATCCGATGTTTACTTTTATAACGCTCATGATACTTGGAATGTTAGACGGAATAATTACATTTTTGAGTATTTGGTACTTTGTAGCTCCCAATGTTTTCAACAGGGTTATTTTATCCTTCTCAACACTGATAAATCCAGTATAGAGAGTCATAATAGTTACAACAACTGATATTGAAGCAGCGGTTACAACTATGCCCGAGAACCCCATTCCAGCCCACAAAATAATAATGGGGGCAAGTGCTGTTTTGGGAAGACTGTTTAAAATAACAATATATGGATCCGATATACGAGCCAACTTTTCAAACCACCACAGCAATATGGCAACTAAAAATCCTACAATTGTTCCGGTTAAAAATCCTGCTATTGTTTCAGTTGTTGATACGTATAAATGATTGAATAAGTTTCCATTTCCCAAGTACTTAACAATAAGTTCAAAAATAGCTCCAGGGCTGCTGGTCAAAAATGTATCTATTAAATTATGACGGGCTGCTGTTTCCCAAAGCACAATAAATATTGCAAATACCATGATTTGAGTTGTTTTAATAAAATTCTTTTCTCTCTTTATTGACTTTAAATATTCTTCATGTTCCTTAGAAATAACAACAACTGACTGGCTGGACTTACTTTGTTTCTTCCACATCTAAATCCCTCCATATCTTTCTGAAATATTCTCCAAATTCTAAAGTGTTTCTGCATTTCATCGGTGTTCTTTCACCTTGACAATTAATTCTAATTTCATACTCTTTTTTAATTTTTGCAGGTCTTTCAGTAAAAACAATTACTCTATCTGACATGCTCACAGCTTCAGGAATATCATGAGTTACCAATACAGTGGTAATTTTCTCTTTTCTTAAAATAATGCCAACTTCGTTACCTACAGAAAGCCTCGTTTGATAATCTAATGCAGAAAAAGGTTCATCTAATAAAAGCAAGTCAGGTTCAATAGCCAAGGTGCGCACCAATGCTGCCCTTTGCCTCATTCCACCAGACAGTTGACTTGGATAATGGCTTCTAAAATTATATAACCCATAATTCTTAAGCATTTTTATAACTTTTTCCTTGTTTTCTTCAGTATCCATGCGCTTTATTTCCAAACCTAACAGACAGTTTCTATATATATTTCTCCATTCATAAAGTTGATCCTTTTGAAACATAAAGCCAATGCTGTTTGTATTAACTGTTACTTCCCCTTCAGATGGATTCTCCAATCCTGCAATTAATGATAGCACCGTAGATTTTCCAGAACCAGATGGACCTACAATAGAAACAATCTCTCCTTTTCTTACATTAAAGGAAATATCATCTATTGCTTTTGTCTCGTTATTAATTGTATGAAATCTTTTAGAGATATTTTTTAGTTCGCACATATATTCCATATATAACCTCCGTAAGAACGATAAAGCTATTTATCATTATGTTATTCAAAAAATTTGAATAAGTTAATACTAATTAAAATTAAAAAAACAACTGATAATCATAATATATTTACTATAATGTGAAAAACTATAAAAAAGGTGGTGATATAATGTTTAAGAAGTTGACAAATAAGCTTAAAATGCAAAATAAAATACAGCAGAACCCCGGAAATGTATACATCCCGAATAATTTTGAAGTTGAAGAAAGAAAAAAAGATGTAGATGCAAACGAAAAATAGAACTAGGATTACCTAGTTCAAATACTGAACAAACAAATATATAATAAATAAAGGGGGAATTTTTACATACCACTATACCTATATAATACTTTTACAACTATTACATTATTTTTTGAGAACCCTATCAGACTTTTTTACCACATCTCAATCTACAACCTATTCTATTTTTTTGTCTATTCCAAAAATTTTCTTTAATATAAAATTCTAAAAAATACTGGATTAAAAAGTAGCAAAATCTTATAATTAATTTGAATAAATCATAATTTATTCAAATTAATTAATTATTTTCAATATATTAAAATATAAAGTTCAATAAATTGAAATTAATGTCAAATTTTTTCGAAATATTGAAATGTATTTAATCTAACTAAACATTTCTACATTATTCGATAGCTTGCAAAGGATTTCTTGTTTGACGTTGAAAATATGCCGTGTTATAACTATATATAAATAAACGCTTTCACTAATTAATGCTATATAATAAAAATTTTTGAATTTATAAATAGTTTCAACATAAGAAGCTATTATAAAAATAATAACAAAATATGAGGAGGCAGTTATGACATTTTTTCAACCAGATGACACATTGGCATTATGGACTATTTTAGTCGGATGGGCTGCAGTAAGTATTTTCCTTGAACAAAGATACAACTGGGCAGCCAAAATAAGTGGTGCAATTATTGGATTACTAGGAGCATTAGTACTTGCCAATCTTAAAGTTATTCCTACAGAGTCACCGGTATATGATGCAGTATGGGGCTATATAGTTCCACTTGCAGTGCCGCTATTATTATTTAAAGCTGATTTAAGAAAAATTTGGAAAGAAAGCGGACGTACTTTCGCTGCTTTTAACATTTCAGCGGTAGGAACATTCTTGGGAGCAATTTTAGCATCATTCTTACTTGCCAAATTTATCCCTGAAATAAACAAAGCAGCTGGAATGATGACAGGAAGCTACACAGGTGGTGGAATTAACTTCGTTGCTATGTCAGATGCTTTTCAGGCTTCAAAAAACCAGGTGAATGCACTTATTGTTGCAGATAATCTTAACATGGCTATTTATTTCATGGTGCTCATGATAATACCAACAACAGCTTATTTCAGAAAACATTTTGGTCATCCATATGAAGATAAAGTTGAAGCAGCTGATAAAGCTGCAGCTGGAGTAGCTGGTCAGACTAAAGCTGGAAGCTATTGGGGAAGAAAAGAAATATCTCTTCTTGATATGGCTAAAGCACTTGGATCAACATTTGTAATAGTATTTATTTCAACTGAAATTGCTAAAGTTATTAATGCAACTGAAGCTCCGGAACTTGTTAAAGGAATATTCGGATCAAAATATTTGCTTCTTACTACAATTACATGTGCTCTTGCAACTGCATTTCCAAAATTCTTTGGAGAAATAAGAGGAGCTCAGGAAATCGGAACATTTATGATTTACATATTCTTCGTAGTAATTGGTGCCCCGGCAGACCTAAAAGTTATTTTGCTACAAAGCCCAATATTGCTTGTTTTCTGCCTAATAATCGTTTGTGTAAACATGCTTGTAACATTTGGAATTGGAAAGCTATTTCATTTTAATGTTGAAGAGCTTTGCATTGCATCAAATGCAAATGTTGGCGGACCAACAACAGCTGCTGCAATGGCTATTGCAAAAGGATGGGAAGATCTTGTATTGCCTGCAATGCTTGTAGGAGTATATGGATATGTCGTAGGAAACTATATTGGACTATTTGTAGGTACATGGCTAGCAACTATATTCTAATTTTTAAAACAGTAATGATTTAAATTGTAATAAACAGTTTTGCAATATGGAAAAAATTTTTACTATTAGTTATGCTGAATGGCTGTAAAAGTCATTCAGCATAACTATACGGAGGTAGTAATATGAAAATTTTTGATGGACATTCTGATATCTTTACTGACGTAACAATGAAAAGATTAAACGGAGAGAAAAACGTAATAAAAAACCATCACATTGAAAGGCTCAGAAAAGGCGGAATAGATGGTACAATACTTGTGATATGGATAGACCCTCCCTATACAGATGACCCTTCTTGGAGAATGCTTCAGATTTTAGGAGCTATAAGTGACGAAATTGAAGACATGAAAGACATTGCGGGAATTGTATATAACTACAATGATATATTAAATCTAAGGGAAAAAGGAAAACTTCCTATAATTATAGGCTGTGAAGGTTTGAGTGGCATAAAAGATGATTTAAGTCTTTTAACAATGCTTCACAGATTTGGAGCAAGACATGCAAGCCTCACTTGGAATGAAGAAAATGAACTTGCAACAGGCGTCAGAAGTTCAAACAAAGACAGAGGTTTAACGCCTCTTGGAATACAAGCTATTCACAAACTAGAAGAATTAAATATGATAATTGATGTATCGCATGCAAATGAAAAAACATTCTGGGATATATATGAAAATACAACAAAACCTTTTATTGCTTCACATTCAAATGCATATAGCCTTTGTAATGCCCCTAGAAATTTAAAAGATGACCAAATCAAAGCAATTGCAGGAAGAAACGGTGTAATAGGAATGAATTCATGGCCAGATTTTATAAATTTAAAGAATCCTACTGTTGAACACCTTGCAAACCATATAGATTATATTGCCGAACTTGTTGGAATTGATAGCATTGGTCTTGGCTTTGATTTTTGTGACTTTCTTCAAGGAGATACAACAGCAAGCTTCCAGGACAGTGAATCAACTGCTGCAATAGGTCTAGAAGATGCAGCTAAAATACCTGCTCTAATAGATATTCTTGTAAAGAGAGGATACAAGACAGAAGACATTGAAAAAATCGCATATAAGAATTACGAAAGAGTTATTAAAGAAATTATAGGATAATTGATTATTTGCATATAAATAATTAATTTCTAATGTATATTTATGAATTTATAAAGCTATGTTTTTTTATGAAAACATAGCTTTATTTTTGTTATTTTTAAAAATAAGTATTACGTTGTCTCCCTATATATTGTAATTATATTTTATTTCTTTTAATCATACATTTACTATTATAATATATTGTAACTAATTGAGTTGCATATCGCTATATTTTAATACGCGTTTCATCAACTGTTTTTTTATTTTTATAAATAGTTCGAAGTTACACATCTATATAATTATTCAATAACATTTTAAAATTGAATTATTCTATATTTAATTCAAAAAAATTTTTAAAAATTTTTCTTGCATATATAAAATAAAAGTTATATAATCATCCATAAATTCTAAAAAAATTATAAATGGTTGAAATTCATCCATTCAACAATAAAATTTCAAAAGGAGCAGCAGAAATGATTAAGGTAGGAATTATAGGGTCGACAGGATATGCAGGAGGAGAACTGACAAGACTACTACTTGGTCACAAGGAAGTCGAAATAAAATGGTATGGCTCTAAAAGTTATATTGATAAAAAATATTATGAAGTATATCAAAATTTCTTTAAAATCGTAGATAATAAATGTTTAGGTGATAGTATAGATGAATTATCAAGTATGGTTGACGTAATTTTTACTGCCACACCTCAAGGTTTTTGTTCATCTTTAATGAACGAGGAAATATTGTCACGGACTAAAGTAATAGATTTAAGTGCAGATTTCAGAATTAAAGATGTGGACATTTATGAAAAGTGGTATGGAATTCACCATAAAATCCCGAAGTTAATCGAACAAGCCGTATATGGATTATGCGAAATTAACAGAAGCAATATAAAAAACGCGAGACTTGTTGCGAACCCAGGATGCTATCCTACATGCACAATTTTATCAATATACCCCTTATTAAAAGAAGGACTTATAGATATAAACAGCATTATAGTAGATGCTAAATCCGGAGCATCAGGTGCCGGAAGAAGTGCAAAAATTGATAATTTATATTGCGAAGTAAATGAGAACATAAAAGCTTACGGAATAACTAATCACAGACATACTCCTGAAATAGAGGAACAGCTGTCTTACGCTGCCGGAAATGATGTGAGAATTAATTTTACACCTCACTTAGTACCAATGAACAGGGGAATTTTAACAACCGCCTACGCCTCACTAAACAGCGATACGACTTACGAAAAGGTAAAAGCTGCTTATGATAAATATTATGATGAGGAGAAGTTCGTAAGAGTATTAGATAAGGATGTTTACCCGCAAACAAAGTGGATTAAAGGAAGCAATTATGTTGATGTGAACTTTAAAATTGATGATAGAACAAACAGAATCATTATTATGGGTGCCATGGACAATTTGAATAAGGGTGCAGCAGGACAAGCAATTCAAAATATGAATCTTATGTTTGGTATAGAAGAAACTACAGGTCTAATACAAGTACCAATGTTTCCTTAGTTAAGTTAAAATAAATTTGCTCAATAGTCAGGAGAATAGATATGATACAAATAGAAGGCGGCGTTACAGCTGCAAAAGGATTCAAAGCTGCAGGCATTTTTGCAGGAATCAGAAAGAAAAAAAAGGATATGGCACTAATATACAGTGAAGTTCCATGCAAAGCTGCAGGAACCTTTACTACTAATATAGTAAAAGCAGCACCCGTAAAATGGGATATGGAAATGGTAAGAAATTCGCCATTCGTTCAGGCTGTTGTGGTAAACAGTGGAGTGGCAAATACATGTACAGGATCAGTAGGTATGGGTTATTGCAAAGATATGGCAGTCACTACAGGCTCATGTTTAGGAATACCTGCAGAATCAGTGCTGGTAGCATCCACAGGCTTAATAGGAAAGCAAATACCTATAGATAAAATAAAGCTAGGTATACAAAATTTAGTTCCTATTTTAGGCAATTCTACTGAAGATGGAATACTTGCTGCCGAAGCAATATTGACAACAGATACAAAGAAAAAGGAATTAGCAGTAACAATAGAACTTGGAGGAAAACCAGTTGTAATCGGAGGTATGTGCAAAGGTTCCGGTATGATACATCCCAATATGTGCACCATGCTTAGCTTTATAACTACAGATGTAGCTATTTCAAAGGAATTACTCCAAGAAGCTCTCAGTGCTGATATTAAAGATACTTACAATATGATTTCCGTTGACGGTGATACTTCCACAAACGATACTGTGCTGCTCCTTGCAAATGGCATGGCTGAAAACCCGGAAATTACAGAAAAAAATGAAGATTACGAAAAATTTTACAGAGCTTTGAATTATGTGAATACTTATTTTTCAAAAAGGATAGCTGAGGACGGCGAAGGAGCTACATCACTTTTTGAAGTAAAAGTGATAAACGCAGTAGATAAGGAGCAAGCAGCAAAGTTAAGTAAATCCATTGTTTCTTCAAATCTAACAAAAGCAGCAATCTTTGGTAATGATATAAATTGGGGAAGAATTCTTTGTGCTATGGGCTACTCTGGTGCTGAATTTGATCCTGATCAGGTTGATTTATATTTTGAAAGCAGTGCCGGAAAAATTAAATTGATTGAAGATGGAATTGAAGTTTTTTACAGAAAAGAAGTTGCTGCTGAAATTTTATCAAAATCTGAAATAACAGTAACAGCTGATATTAAAATGGGCTGTTCGCAAGCTACTGCCTGGGGTTGCGATTTAACTTATGAATACGTAAGAATTAACGCTGAATATGCTCGTAAATACACAACTAATAATTATTTAATAATATAAAGGACGGAGTTAAAATGGAAATAGAATTATTGTTTCAAAAATCAAATGTTAAAGTTGAAGATATGCCACAAATTCAAGAATGCAGCAGCAAAATTATTGTAGTAAAATACGGCGGCAGCGCAATGATTGATGAAGAACTTAAAAAAAATGTGATTGAAGATGTAGTTTCGCTAAAAAATGCAGGCTTTAAACCTATTATAGTCCACGGCGGGGGAAAAGAAATAAACAAATGGGTTAACAAGTTGGGAATTAAGAATACATTTGTAAACGGACTTAGAGTTACAGATGCTCAAACCATGGAAATTGCTGAAATGGTTTTATCTAAACTAAACAAACAGCTTGTTAAGATTTCAGAAGGTATGGGAGTTAAAGCTGTAGGCATAAGCGGCAAAGACGGAGGAACAATAAAAGTAATAAAGAGATATGTAAATGATTTAGACATCGGTTATGTTGGAAAAATAACGAAAGTTGATACTACATTAATGATGACTTTGATGGATAATGATTTTATTCCTATTATAAGCCCTATAGGATTAGATGAGCAGTTTCAAGAATACAACATTAATGCGGATGATGTTGCTTGTGCCGTTGCAACAGCAGTAAAAGCTGAAAAACTTGTATTTCTTACAGATATTGAAGGCGTATGCAGAGATCCAAAGGATTCATCCACTTTGATTTCAGAATTAACAGTTCCGGAGGCAAGAAAATTTTTAGACAGCGGAAATGCAGGAGGCGGAATGCTGCCTAAATTGATAAATTGTATTGATGCAGTTGAAAACGGAGTTTCACGGGTTCACATTTTAGATGGTAGAATACAGCATTCATTACTGCTTGAATTTTTTACAAATAAAAATATTGGAACAATGATATTAAATTGCTAGAAGGGAGCAAACAAATGAACAAAACAAATTATATAGAAGAAGCAGAACAATCATTGCTACACACTTATAAAAGGTATGAAATCATTCTAGACAAAGGAGAAGGTGTTTACTTATATGACACTGAAGGAAAAAAATACTTAGACTTTGCTGCGGGAATAGCAGTCTTTGCCCTGGGCTACAATAACAAAGAATACAATGAAGCATTAAAAGCACAATTGGATAAATTAATACACACATCCAATTATTATTATAATGTACCTGCCATAGACGCTGCAAAAAAAATATTGTCCGCAACAGGTATGGAAAGAGTATTTTTTACTAACAGCGGAACCGAATCCATTGAAGGAGCATTAAAGCTTGCTAAAAAGTATGCCTATGACAAAAGTGGATTTTCAGATTATGAAATAATATCCATGAACAATTCTTTTCACGGAAGAAGCCTGGGTGCTTTATCCGTAACAGGAAACAGCGAATACCAAAAAGCATTTAAGCCTTTGATTGGAGGAATAAAATTTGCAGATTTGAATGATTTAGAAAGTGTTAAATCTCAAATTACTGAAAAAACCTGTGCCATAATAATTGAACCTGTACAGGGAGAAGGCGGAATATATCCTGCAACAAAAGAATTTTTGCAGGGTGTAAAATCCTTATGTGAAGAAAAAGATATAGTTTTGATTTTTGATGAAGTACAATGTGGAATGGGCAGAACTGGTTCCATGTTTGCTTACCAGAATTATGGAGTAATGCCAGATGTTTTAGCACTTGCAAAAGCTTTGGGCTGCGGAGTGCCTGTTGGAGCATTTCTTGCAAATAAAAAAATGGAATCAGCCATGATTCCGGGTGACCATGGAACTACTTACGGCGGTAATCCATTGGTGTGTACTGCTGTAAGCAAAGTTTTAGACTTGTTTGAGTCTAACAACATTGTAGAGCACGTTAATGAAATTGCTCCTTACTTGGAAAATCAGTTGGATAAACTTGTGGATGAATATGATTTTATTATAGAAAGAAGAGGAAAAGGACTTATGCAGGGTATTGTATTTTCAGTGCCTGTTACCAATATAATCCTCAAAGCACAAGAAAATGGTTTGATTATAATTACTGCCGGTAAAAATGTAGTAAGAATTGTTCCCCCATTGATAATAACAAAAGAACACGTAGATGAAATGATTGTAAAATTCAAAGCCGCTATAGATGCAACTGTTATCTCAAAATAATTTATTAAAGAAAAGCTGTATAATTACAGCTTTTCTTTATTTATTAATTATTAATTGCTTTTTCAATTCTACTTCTAACTTTTGTTTCTCCCATGATTTGCTGTAGTTCCCAAACATCCGGCGATGATGCACGGCCAACTATTGCCATTCTTATCACAGAACTTACATCGCCAACATGACCTTTGTACATTTCAGGATTTTTCTTGTAATCCTTAGGCTTTGCTGCATATCCGTTTTCCCCTGATATCACTCTTATTTTATCAAACCATTGGCTCTGATCATCATTGTGATCATATGTGTTTAAATATGCTTTTAGCAGTTTTTTTACTTCTTCGTCATTTACATTTTCAGGATATTTGTCGACAATACTAAAGTACTCATCAAAGAAATAGCTTATAAATTCAAATATTTGTTCACAGTACATCAAATCTTTACGGGGTTTATCCCCATTTCTTCCAACTGATAGCAACTTAATCACTGCATCTTTGTTATCATTTAAAACCTGTGTGATTTCTGTTTTATGTCCTTCAGACCAATTAAGCAAAAATTCGCAAATTTCTTCTGCTGAAATTTTCAACAGCACATCCTTGCTTATGTTGTTTAATTTGTCTAAATCAAACAATGCTCCTGAATTGCTCATTTTTTCCAATGTGAATTCAAAATTATCTATTAGACTATCAGGATTTGCAATTCTCCACTCTTCATAATTGGAATTTAAAATTGTAAGCAAATATTCTCTGACTGCAGAAGGATGATATCCTAAATCCATGTAAAATCCAAGTCCAAGTTCAGGGTCTTTTCTTTTAGAAAGTTTTCTTTTCGCACCATTATCCATTTTCATTAAATGTGCTGTATGGCAATATATGGGTGTATTCCATCCTAACGTTTTAAATATTTCATAATGAATTGGAAGAGTTGAAAGCCATTCTTCTCCTCTTACAACATGTGTAACTCTCATTAAATGATCATCAACAACATGAGCAAAATGGTATGTTGGTATTCCGTTAGTTTTTAAAATTACTATATCTTGATAATTTTCATGTATTACAAGATGTCCTCTGATAGCATCATCTATTTCAAATGTTCCTTCTTCTGTACCATATGATTTAAATCTTATCACAAATTCTTCATTATTGTCCAAATGAGCTTGAACTTCTTCAACAGTCAAATTTCTGTCCTTTGCCCATTTTCCGTAATATCCTGTATTGACATTTTCTTCTGATTGCTTTTTTCTAGTTTCTTCTAATTCTTCCTCTGTACAAAAACATGGATATGCTCTTCCATTCTCTACTAAGTATTTAGCAACACACTGATAAATTTTGCCTCGATTGCTTTGAAAATATGGCCCGTAATTTCCAATTTCACCTTCAATGCATACTCCTTCATCAAACTTTAAACCAAAATATTCAAGTGATGAAATAATAGTTTCAACAGCACCTTCTACTTTACGTTTATCATCAGTATCTTCTATTCTAAGCATGAACACGCCTTCACTCTGATGTGCAAGACGTTCATCTACAAAAGCTCCGTATAAATTTCCAAGGTGAATGAAACCTGTGGGACTTGGAGCTAATCTTGTTACTTTAGCTTCAGGTTTTAAATTTCTTACAGGAAAAACCTCATTTTCATAATATGAAATTGACTCTTTTATATTTGGAAATAAAATCTCTGAAAGTTTTTTATAATCCATTTAATCCTCCATAGCAATTAATATTTTTATATGAACTACCCAAATTTTATTAATTATTGGTGTCGTTTAATTATGTTCCATTTGAACAACAAAGGACGGTTTTTGTTCATATTTAAACATCACCGTCCCCATATATATTTTGGTAACCCATAGGGGAGTCGAACCCCTGATTCCACCGTGAGAGGGTGGCGTCTTGACCACTTGACCAATGAGTCACAATATGACCTTAGTAATTATACAATGATAATTTCGTTTTGTCTACTAAATTTTAAATTGTTATTTTAAATATTTATTTCCAACTTTTTGCAACAAATTGAAATATCATCAGAGCTGTAAGATTAAATAACATGTTGAAGTTTTTATTATGTATGATATAATGTTTTATGAGTAAGCTAAATAAAAAATAGAGGTGACGATTATGACATTAGGTGAAAAATTAAGAAAAATTAGAAAAGAAAAAGATATGACAAAACTAGAACTTGGCACCGCACTAAATGTACCTAAAGAAAGAATCAAACTATATGAAATTGGCGAAGAAGAACCATCTGATTTTTATTTAACAAGTTTTGCTAAGTATTTTAACATTTCAATGGATGAACTGTTAAAGGAAGAAGAATAATACATACAATATTAAATTATCTTAACATAAATATATATTGATTTATAAATTGTTTTATGTTAAATTAATATCAAATCTAAGCTTAAGGATTTTCTAAGGGCAAGGAAAAATACAATAATAATAATAATAATGTTCTCTATTATTATTCCTTGTGTATGCAAGGAATAATTTTTTGTATAAGGAGGTATTATGAATAAAAGAATCGGCGTTATAGGAATAGTAATTGAAGATTTATCTCAAATTGCTGAAGTAAATGATATTTTACATCAATACGGCAGCATATAATTGGGAGAATGGGAATTCCCTATAAAGAACGTGGAGTAAATGTTATTTCTATTATTGTTGACGGAACAACTGACGAAATAGGAGCTCTTAGCGGAAAACTTGGAAAAATTAAAGGATTGAGTGTAAAAAGTGCATTATCTAAAAAAAATTAGTGGAGAAAATAATGAAAAAAATTAGCTTGTTATTAATTTTAGTTTTAGCAATATCTATGTTTACCGGTTGTGCAAACAGTAAAGAAACTCCAGCAGTACCTGAAACTGCTGAAAATAAAAGTGAAACTGCAGAGACGAAACAGGAAGAACCAAAAGAACCTGTAAATGTAACCATTGCAGGATTAAAGGGACCTACCTCAATAGGAATGATTAAAATGATAGATGAAAAAGCTTTAAACAGCGACAGTTACAATGTAGAATACATAGCTGAAAGTGCTCCTGATGCACTCACTGGAAAAATAATAAATGGTGATATTCAAATATCTTCTGTTCCAATAAACCTCGCTTCTGTTTTATACAACAAAACTGGCGGTGCATTAAAGTTAATGGCTGTAAACACCATAGGCAACTTATATGTTGTTGGAACTGATGAAGTTGCTTCTGTTTTGGATTTGGACGGTAAAACTGTTGGAATGAGCGCAAAAGGATCAACTCCTGACTATGCGATGAATTATATTTTAAAACAAAATGGTCTTGATGGCAAAGTTGAACTTGATTACACAATGGATCATGCGACACTGGCCCAATCTGTAATTGCAGAAGACTCAAAAGTAGCTCTTCTCCCTCAACCTTTTGTAACTCAAACAACAATGAAAAACAATAATGTAAAAATGTTAATTGATTTAAACGAAGCATGGAAAGATGCAACTGATGGAGCAAGTAAGCTTTACACAGGATGTATTGTTGTAAATAAGGAATTTACAGAAAACAACAAGGAGTTTGTTGCTGAGTTTTTAAAACAATATGAAGCCTCTGTTAAATGGGTGCTTGAAAATCCAACTGATACCTCAGTGCTTGTTGAAAAAAATGAAATTATGCCAAGCGCAGCAATTGTAGAAAAAGCTCTTCCTTATTGCG
>NZ_JAWQJF010000043.1:0-4129 GCF_033447055.1 Sedimentibacter sp. | reverse complement strand
TTTTCGGCATCTGCTTCTTCCTTCACTTTCCATACAGGAAGCTTGTTCGTAAGATAGTAGCTTTCTCTTTCGAATTCAGACAATACTTTTCCCAAAAATTCTTGTGATTCTCCGTTGTGGTAATTGTAAGCTGTATCAAAATAATTTAAACCATTGTCCATGGCATAATGAATCATTTCTTTTGCAGCATCGAAATCAATTTTATTATCCTTAACAGGAAATCTCATGCATCCAAATCCTAATTTCGGGAGGGTTGCGTTAAATTTTTCTATAAATTTCTTATCCATAATAAGCCTGCTTTCTTTAATATTTTAAAATAAATATTATATACTAACAATTATAGCAAAAAATGAGAAACATGCAACCAACAATAATATGTGGTGTTATCCTAGCGGTAGCGAAGGATTTCATTATTATAAATTTTTAATGGATATTGTCTATATATATGTTATAATATTAAAAAACCATGATATAGAGGTAAAATATGAAAAATAGACTTATGTTTTTAATTTTAATACCTATATCTTTAATACTCACTATATATGCAAAATTATATATGAGTTTTGCAGAATTTTATGCTGTAGAGATTTATCCGGTATTCGCTGGGGCAATAAGTTTTTTTACTTCTAAAAGCTCATTTTCCTTAGCTGAAGTAATAATTGTAGCGTTAATAATTTTATTAATATTGTATACATTGAGTATGACAATAAACAGTTTTAAGTATAAAACGACAGATTTTTTCAAAAATTATATTGTAAATATTGGCGTTGCAGTTTCGTGTATGTATTGTTTATTTGTATTGTTTTGCGGGTTGAATTATTACAGATATGAATTTACACGTTATAGCGGGCTGGAAATAAAGGAATCTTCAAAAGAAGAGTTAATAAATATGTGTGAAGTACTAATTAATGATGCAAATGAAATGCGTGCAGAACTTCATACAAGTGATGAAAATACAGCGGAGCTTTATGATCATAATTATTACGGTACAGCAGAGAGAGCTAAAAATTCATTTAACAACATAGCATCTGAATATGAAATTTTAAAAGGCAATTATCCTGCTCCAAAGCCAGTAAGACTGTCGAAAGTTATGTCTTACATGAACATAACAGGAGTTTTTTTCCCATTTACGTTTGAAGCAAATGTAAATGTAGACATTCCACCATATCAAATTCCTGCAATAATGCTTCATGAGCTTGTTCATTTAAGAGGATTTATGAGGGAAGAAGAAGCAAACTTCATCTCATATTTAGCATGCACCAATTCAGGCTATGATGATTTTGCATACAGCGGGACTATGCTTGCTTTGTCATATAGCATGAATGTTTTGTACTATGAGGATTACGACGCTTTTGAAAAACTTTATGAAACATATTCTGAAGATGATAGAAATAACTTAAAATTTTCTAAAAATTATTGGAAACAATTTGACACTAAAGTTGCAGAAATTTCAAAAAATATTAATGACACTTATTTAAAGGCAAATAATCAAGAAGACGGTATAAAAAGCTATGGAAGAATGGTTGATTTGCTTTTAGCTTATTACAGAGAATCAGTATAATATAATTACTATTGGGATAAAATAACATTACTAATAGTGAAGGAGATTATATTATGGCAAAAATAGTTTGTACTGTAACAAATTGCTACTACAACAATAGGATGGGATGTTGTGCACCTGCAATTACTGTTGACGGAAACAGTGCTGTTGAAAGCCGTCAAACTTGCTGTGAAACATTTATTGAACAGAAACCGGGAGTCAAAAGTTCTGTAAGTGAGCCAAATAGTAATACAGAAATAAAATGTGGGGCTGTAAAATGTGTCTTTAATAAAGCAGGAATATGTCAGTCTGCTGATGTAGTAGTGAATGGAAAAAATGCACAAGTATCTGAGGAAACATGCTGCAGTACATTTAAAAGCTAATGTAAAAATAAATTTAAACAAAAGGATGCCTTCGGCATCCTTTTGTTTAATGTATTCAGTAATAATGAATTGATTATATTAATAACAGCAGGCAACTTTTGACAAACATCCAAATTAAAATTTAAGAAAGATATTTTTTCGTTGATAATATTAAGTTTATTTGATATTATAATTTAGGGTGATAAATATGAAAAAAATTATTCTTTTATTATTAGCAATAGTTTCAATTTTTGCTCTTTTTGCCGGTTGTGAAAAACAAAAACAAGAACCGGAAACAGAACAGGCATATAAAAAGTACAGTTATACTTTTTTAGATACATTTGATACCGTAACTCAAGTTGTGGGTTATACCGAAACTGAAGAGGAATTTAATTTATATGCAGAAGAAATTCACGACAGGATGTTAGAGCTTCATATGTTATACGATAAGTATAATGACTATGAAGGAATTAACAACATTAAAACAATAAATGATTATGCTGGAGTGAAGCCTGTTAAGGTAGACAAGGATATTATTGATTTAATTCTTTTTTCTAAAGATATGTATGAAAATGTAGGAAAACAAACAAATATTGCAATGGGTTCAGTGCTTAAAATCTGGCATGATTACAGAGATGAAGCTGAAGCAGACCCTTTAAATGCAAAAATACCTCCTATGGACATTTTGCTCGCAGCAAATGAACATACGGATTTGAGCAAAGTAATGGTTGATGTTGAAGACAGCACGGTTTATTTGGATGATCCTTTAATGAGTTTGGATGTTGGAGCTGTAGCAAAAGGTTATGCAACTGAAGTAATTGTTCAGGAAATTGTGAAAGAAGGTTTCACTTCAGGAATTATAAGTGCAGGCGGAAATATAAGAACATTTGGTAAACCACTGGATGGACAAAGAAATAAATGGGGAGTAGGTATACAAAACCCTGAAAGTGTATTAGATAATTCGCAAGAAAGTGTGTTGGAAACTGTTTTTGCAAATGATTCTTCAGTAGTTACAAGTGGTGATTATCAGAGATTTTATATGGTAGGCGATAAAACCATTCATCACTTGATTGATCCTAAAACATTAATGCCTGGTGATTATTTCAGAGCAGTTTCCATACTTACAGAAAATTCAGGAAGAGCAGACTTTTTATCAACTACTGTATTTTTGCTTCCATATGAAGAAGGTAAAGCTTTGGTTGAATCATTAGACGGTGTGGAAGCTTTATGGATTTTTAAAGATGGAACAATAGAAGTCACTGAAGGAATGAAAAAAATTATGAAAAGTTATGGTGCTTCCGGTACAGATGGTAACTAACCGTTATTTTGATGGAGAATATAAATGAAAAAATCAAATTTTTTTGCTTTTATATCAAGAATGAAATATATAAACAGATGGGGATTAATGCGCAATATCAAAGATGAGAATGTTTCGGAGCACAGCCTTGATGTTGCAGTAATAGCTCATGCCTTAACTATAATTCAGAAAAAGAGATTAAACATGGATGTTAATCCTGAAAAAACTGCATTGTATGCAATTTACCACGATGCTTCGGAAATATTTACAGGAGATATGCCAACCCCAGTCAAATATTTTAATCATGTTATAAAGACAGCATACAAGGAAGTAGAACTTACTGCAAATAAAAAGCTTCTTAAATTATTGCCTGATGATTTTTATGATGACTATGAAGCCGTGTTGATACCAAGAGAAGAAGAAGCTGAGATATGGAAGACTATAAAGGCTGCAGACAAAATAAGTGCTTACATTAAGTGTATTGAAGAAGAAAAATCAGGCAACAAGGAATTTTTAAAGGCAAAACAATCAATATTCAATGAAATAAACAACATGAACAGAGAAGATGTAAATATATTTATTGATGAATTTTTAGAAGGATACAGTCTAACATTAGATGAAATGAATTAAGAATTATATTGTATAAAATAAAGTTATAATTAAAACCTTAATTATAACTTTATTTTATTAGACTCATAAGATTTAAGTTGCTATACTAAAATAAAAAAATGCAGGTAAACCATGAATCAATACAATTATATGACTTTCAAATCTGTTTCATACGCAATGAAAGTTGAAGCAGCATTAAAAAACTATAATATACAATATAAAATAATACAAGTTCCAAGAAGCATAAGTTCAAGTTGCGATCTGTGCATAAGATTTTTCAAGGAAGATATAGACAATTTAAAAACAATTATTGCTAATAAC
>NZ_JAWQJF010000042.1:0-16997 GCF_033447055.1 Sedimentibacter sp. | reverse complement strand
GTTAAAAATTGTCAAGTAGGATGTTCTGTAAGCATTACTTATATGATATAATCATATAAGTAATTATTTTATTCATGGAGAATGATATGTTAAAAATAGGTTCGGGTATATTTCTCCCAATAAGCTCATTGCCTTCTAAATATGGCATAGGTACTTTTGGAAAGGAAGCATATGAATTTGTAAAATTATTGCATAAGTCAGGACAAAAATATTGGCAGATATTGCCCATTGGTCCTGTTTCTTACGGTGATTCTCCTTATTCATCCTTTTCTTCCTTTGCAGGAAATCCATACTTTATTGATCTGGAAATGCTTATAGAGGAAGGATTGATTTCAGAAGAAGATTGCTTTAGTTTGAATTTGGCAGATGATATTGAATATATCGATTATGAAAAGCAGTTTTACAAAAGATATGATGTGTTAAGAAAAGCGTACAAAAATGCGCCGGCTTCTTATGAAAGAAAAATCTATGATTTTAAAATAAAAAACGAGTGGGTTAATGATTATGCCTTGTTCATGGCATTGAAATATAAAAACAATCAGCTTCCGTGGTATAAATGGGATGCTGACACTGCAGGGCGAAATCGTGAAATAATAGAAAAGGCAAAATATGAACTTAAAGAAGAAATTGATTTTTGGATATTTCTTCAATTTAAATTCTACATACAATATTTTGATTTTAAAAAATATGCAGGTGAGAAAGGTGTTTCTATAATAGGAGACATTCCAATTTATGCAGCTATGGATAGTGTTGACGTATGGTGCAACTTAAATATTTTTATGTTCGATGAAAATTACAAACCATCACTGGTTGCGGGAGTTCCTCCAGACGCATTTTCTGCTGAAGGTCAGCTTTGGGGAAATCCTGTTTACAACTGGGAATATTTAAGAAAAACAAACTTCAGATGGTGGATTGAAAGAATTAAGTTTTCTTTAAATCTTTATGATGCAGTACGAATTGATCACTTCAGAGGATTTGATGAATTTTATGCAGTAGACTATGGTTCTTTAAATGCTGTGAACGGTAAATGGATGAAGGCATATGGAAGTGAACTGTTCCTTGCTGTTAAAGAGCATCTTGGAAATGTAAATGTTATTGCAGAGGATTTAGGAATAATAACAGAAAGTGTGCTAAATTTAAAGGAAAGTACCGGTTTTCCGGGAATGAAGGTTCTTCAGTTCGCTTTTGACGGCAATCCCTTGAATCCATACCTGCCTTCAAACTATGAAAATAATTGTGTTGCCTATACAGGAACCCACGACAATGATACATTGAAGGGATGGTTTGAAAAGCTTGAGAATGACAAAAAACAATTTGTTTTAAATGTTCTTGGCATAAAAGGTGATATTTTTAATGGTACAAATGATATAATGTGGGAAATAATAAAATCTATTTATTCAAGCAAGGCAAGTTTGTGCATTGTCCCTCTGCAGGATTTCCTGTGCCTGGGTTCAAGTGCAAGAATAAACACCCCTTCAACTCTCGGAAACAACTGGGCTTGGAGGGTTAGAAAAGAACTTTTGACAAACAGTCTCGCGGATAAGATCAAGGAAATAACTGTAAGCAGCAGTCGAGAAAATAAATAATCTTTATACAGAGCATAAAATCATATATTCATTGCTCTTTAAATCATATTTGTTATTCGCATATGAAGTGCCATATTCTTTCATACTTTTATTCAAACATAAAGTGATGGCATTTGGGTTCATATTTAAAGCTACAATTATTTTATTTTTTTCATTGTATCTTTCAAAAACAAATACACCTTTGTCATGTACCAGACATTTATATTTTCCTTCAGAAAATATGCTGTTATATTTACGAAATTCAGCTAAATACTTATAATGATTCATGATTTCCTGGTTTTCATTTCCCCAGGGATAGCATGTTCTGTTAAAAGGATCACTCCATCCTTCAACTCCTGCTTCATCGCCATAATAAATGCAAGGAACACCGGGAAGGGTCATCTGCAGGAGAACAGCAATTTTTAAAAGCTTTGTTCCTTCTGTTAAATTCATACATGCCATTTCTGATTTATCAAGAGGAACTTCACTGCTTCCAAGCAATGTAAGAATTCTTGCAGTATCGTGCGTACCTAAAACATTCATCAGACAATTAACAGTTTGAGGAGGATATTTTTCAATTATCATGTTCATTGTTTCATACAGTTCGCTGCAGTCCTTATTTTTCACATAATTTATAATGGCGTCTCTTAAGGGATAATTTGTAACTGAATCCAGCTGTTTGCCGCAGAAATATTCTTTTAGCTTGCTGTAAGCAAATTTATTTGAAGCGTCTTCCCAAACTTCACCAACTATGTATGCTTCCTTGTCTATGCCTTTTATTGCACTTCTGAGATTATTTAAGAATTCATTGGGCAATTCATCAGCTACGTCTAAGCGCCATCCTTTAACGCCGATTTTCTGCCAGTGTTTTAAAACACCATTTTCGCCAGCTATAAAGTTGATATAACTTTTGCTTGATTTATTTATTGCAGGTAATGTTTTAATATTCCACCAGCATACATAGTCATCATTCCATTTGTTGAACATGTACCAGTCATAGTAGGGGGATTCTTTGCTTTGGAATGCACCTGTAGAATTGTAATGGCCGTCTTTGTTAAAGTAGATGCTGTCAGTTCCAGTGTGGTTGAATACGCCGTCAAGTATTACAGAAATACCGAGGCTTTCTGCTTCTGAACACAGTCCGGACAAAATATTTTCAGAACCAAACATGGGATCCACAGAAGAATAATCTCCTGTATCGTACTTGTGGTTTGAATAAGCTTCAAATATGGGGGAAAGGTATATTGCTGTAACTCCAAGGCTTGAAAGGTAAGGAAGTTTTTCTGTGATTCCGTCTAAGTTTCCACCGAAAAAATCATTATTTATAATTTTCCCATTTTCATCAGGCAAATAGTGGGGAATTCCGCCCCAATCATTTCTTATTTCAATGTCGCCGTCTTTATGCAATGTTTTCTTTTTATAAAATCGGTCAACAAAAATATGATATATTATTCCACCTTTAATCCAATGGGGCGTGGAATAATCTACATCATATATTAAAAGCTCATAAAGTTTTGAACAATTATTTTCATCAAAAATAAAGGAATAATAATAATGACCATATTCCTTTATTGAAATAACACCCTTGTATAAATCATAATTTTTTTTTGCACCAATCCATTCCATGTTGATGCTTTTGTAGAGTATTTTGTCATAGTCATGTCTTTTTTCTATTAATATTTTTGGACTGCAATGTAAATTGCGTTTTACATATATTTTAAATGTAATTTCACAATTTGTTTTAATTCCGCCCTGAGGAAATCTAAAAAATTCTGATTGGCTATCAAATATATACATAAAAACGTCCTTATAATAGTATTATTAATTTTTAATTGCCTGTAAGTTCCATATTTTGCCGGCATATTCGCTTATAGTTCTGTCGGAGGAAAATACTCCTGCAGAAGCAATGTTTATTAACGACATTTGATTCCACTTTCTTTTATCATTGAAATATAAATGAGAAGCTCGTTCATGAACTTCCATGTAGCTGTCAAAATCAGCAAAGCACATATATGGATCTCCCACAGAAGATCCTCCAATTAAGTATTTGGAAATAGATTCAAAGGACTTTCCGTTTATTCCCTTGTTTAAAAAATCTAATATTTTTCGAAGCTTTGCATTTTTTTGATAATATTGTATGGAGGAATAACCTTGTTTCCACAAATTTTCAACTTCATAGTCCCTCATTCCGAATAAAAAGAAATTTTCTTCTCCTACTTCTTCTATAATTTCTACATTGGCACCATCGTAAGTGCCTATTGTAAGAGAACCGTTTATCATGAACTTCATGTTTCCTGTTCCACTTGCTTCCTTGCCTGCCAAAGATATTTGCTCGCTTATTTCTCCTGCGGGAATAATTAATTCTGCTAAACTTACAGAATAGTTCTCCAAAAATACAACATTAATATATTTTTTTATAAAAGTATTTTTGTTGATATAATCGCTTAAAGCAAATATCAGCTGTATTATTTCCTTTGCCCTGAAGTAACCGGGAGCGGCTTTTGCAGCAAATATGAAAGTTTCCGGCACAATATTTTCAGCTTTTCCTTCATTAATATCAATAATGATGCTTATTATTCTCATCGCATTTAAAAGCTGCCTTTTGTATTCATGCATTCTTTTCGCCTGAATGTCAAATATGGAGTCCACATTCAAATTAATGTGATTGATTTTATTCACATATTCAGCAAGCCTTTTTTTATTGCTGTATTTTATTTCTTCTAATTTTGTAAGCACGGTGTCGTCATTTTTATAATTTTTAAGATAACTCAGCTTTTCAGGGTTCAAGTAGTATCCAGGTCCAACCAAGTCATCTAATAATTCCTTTAACATGGGATTTGCCTGATTGACCCATCGTCTGTGAGTAATTCCGTTTGTAACATTAATAAATTTGTTTGGGCTATATTCATAAAAAGGCTTAAACACAGTTTTTTTCAGTATGTCTGTATGAAGCTTTGCAACTCCATTAACACAATGGCTTCCCATGATGCACAAATTCGCCATGTTTATTTTTCCAAAGCCAAAAATGGACATTATAACTGCTTTGTTCCAGTCGCCGTTATATTTAACATTTGCTTGTTCTAAAAAGCGCCTGTTTATTTCTTGTATAATCATATAAATTCGCGGAAGTTTTGCTTTTACTATATTTTCATCAAATGTTTCCAAAGCTTCAGACAGTACAGTATGATTTGTGTAGGAAACAGTGTTGATAACTAAATCCCATGCTTTTTCCCAGGAGTAATTGTAATCGTCCATGAAAATGCGCATTAACTCAGGTATTATCAAAGCAGGGTGAGTATCATTAATATGAATTGCAACTTTATCGCTGAAATTGTCAAGAGTGCCGTAAATTTTCATATGATATTTTACGATATTTTGAGCTGAAGAAGACACAAGAAAATATTGCTGCTTCAGCCTTAATATTTTGCCTTCATGATGATTATCAGTTGGATATAAAACTTTTGAAATTGCTTCTCCCAGTGAGTCCTCTGCTAATGCTCTTAAATAATCACCTTGAGAAAACAAGTTCATGTCTATACTGTTCAAGCTTCTTGATTCCCAAAGCCTCAATAGGCTCACTCCATTGCTTTCATATCCGGATATCATCATGTCATAAGGTATTGCTTCAATTAATGTAGGATAGTCATGATGTATTTTTAAACCCTTATCAGTCCATTCTTCTCTGATTTTCCCGTCAAATTTTACAATAACTCGTTCTTCTGTTCTTGGTATAAGCCAGACATCAGAAGTTGTAAGCCAATCATCAGGAAGTTCTGTCTGCCATCCATCTATGATTTTTTGCTTAAAAAGTCCAAATTCATATTTTATTGAAAATCCTACAGCAGGGTAATTTTGAGTTGCAAGAGAGTCCATAAAACAGGCAGCCAGCCTCCCAAGACCTCCATTTCCAAGTCCCGGGTCTTTTTCTATTGTGTACAGATCTTCTAAATTAACATTATATTTTTCTAATGCTTTCGAAACAATCTGCTCTATATTCAAATTGTATAAATTATTTTTCAAAGATTTGCCTGTAAGAAATTCCATGCACATGTAATATACTCGTTTTTGTTCATTTTTGCTTTCTTGCTTAATGAATTTGTTGCGCTTTTTAAGAAGCATATCTCTTATTACAATACACAGGGCTCTGTAAATTTGATTTGAATTAGCACTATTAGGTTCTGTATTCCAATAACGGGAAATTTCTCCATCAATTAGATCGTTGATGAGTTTTACGTCAATATTTGATTCCCACATTTATTTTTCTCCTTGGTTTAATAAGCTTTGAAACATATCGTAATATTTCTCTGCTGACTTGTTCCAGCTAAAATCGATTGACATTACCGTTTCAACAAGTTTTTCCCAATCCTCTTTGTTGTTGTATACTTTTAAAGCTCTTTTAATAGTATTTGCCAGTACTTTTGGCTTTTGTTCATAAAATGTGAAGCCGTTGCCGGAGCCAAGACTGCAATCATGTATTGAATCCTTCAATCCACCTGTTTCACGGACTATGGGAACTGTACCGTACCTGGAAGCAATCATTTGAGCTATTCCGCAAGGTTCACTTATGGAAGGCATAAGCAAAAAGTCAGAACCTGCATATATTTTTCTTGCAAGGTCAGAGTTAAAGTCTATTCTTGCTGCAACTTTTTCGTGATATCTGTTCTGCAGAGATTTGAAATAAAGCTCATAACCATGGTCGCCCTTACCAAGAATTATAAATTGCACTTTTTCTTTTAAAACTTCCTCAATATCATTTATTATCAGGTCAAAGCCTTTATGCTTAACGAGCCTTGATATTATTCCAACAACAGGAATATTTTCATCCTGAGGAAGACCTGCCAATGACTGAAGGTCCAATTTGTTTATTGTTTTATTCTTTAAATTATCCTTGCTGTAGTTTTCAAACAATGCGTTATCATTTTCCGGGTTATAAAAATCTGTGTCAATTCCATTTAATATACCTCTTAATTTTAAACTATTTCTTTTAATAATCAAAGCAAGACCATGAGCATAATAATCATCAAGTATTTCATTTGAATAGCTTTCACTTACTGTGCTTATAATATCACTTGTTTCCAATGCACCTTTTAGCAAGTTTATTGACCCATTGTATTCAATTATTGATTTTTCTTTTCCATGCAAATCAAAAATATCTTCAGCAATAGTTAAGTCATATATACCTTGGTACTCAATGTTATGAATGGTAATTATTGTTTTGATGCTGCTGTATCCTTTGGAGTTGCTATACTTAGTTTTCAAATAAATCGGAACCAATGATGTCTGCCAGTCGTTGGCATGTATTATGTCAGGCATAAAATCAATCATATTCAATATATGTAAAATTGATTTTGAGAAAAATGCAAATCTTTCTCCATCATCAAAATGTCCATAGCAATCACTTCTGTTAAAATAGTATTCATTATCAATAAAATAATATGTAATATTATCAAGTCTTTTTTTGAATACTCCACAGTATTGCTGCCTCCACGCAAGTGGAACAGAAGTTTTTCCTATGAATTCAAAATTATTTCTGTCATATATTCCTTGGTACAAAGGTAATATTACTCTTATATCTATTTTATTTTTATATTTTTCTGCCAAAGTTTTTGGAAGCGAACCTGCAACTTCTCCAAGACCTCCCGTAGCAATAAAAGGAGCAGCTTCGGAAGCCGCATACAATACTTTCATAGCACTCATAATACCTCCTATACAATTGAATGGTTTTTAATAAAAAATGGACAATTAGAGTATCCCAACAGTACACGATCATTATTAACATAAGCGTATGTATCTGTTACAATTGAATTTAGTTGTGCATTTTCGCCGATTGTACCATGAGGCATAATAATGGAATTTTTAATAACAGCATTTTTTCCTACTTTTACTCCTCTAAAAACAATGGAGTTTTCAACTGTTCCTTCAATTATACAACCGCTGGCTATCAGTGAATTTTTTACATTGGCATCTTTACTATATTTCGTAGGAGCAGAGTCTTTTGTCTTTGTGTATATGGGACCTGTTTTTGCGTAAAAAAGACTTTGCTGTTTTTCTATGTTTAAAAGTTCCATACTGTTGTCGTAATAGCTTTGCAGCGAATCAATATGTGCATAGAAACCATTATATTCATAACCAAAAATCCTTAAGGAATGAACTTTTGCTGCTAAAACGTCACAGCTGAAATCTTTATAATTACGTGCAATGGCATCATATATGATAGATTCCAAAAAGTCCTTATTCATAACCCATGAGTTTAAACCAACGTTATGTGATCCTTGTGTAATAGGATAAACCAAAATGTCGTCAGCACGTCCCTCTTCATCAAATTCATACAAAATTTTATGAATGGAACTGTTCTTTTCCAGGGTTGCTTTTGTATATATAGCTGTTATATCAGAATTTTTTGATTCATGATAACTTATTACTTTGTTATAATCAATATTGCAAATCATATCGCAATCTGACAAAACAACATACTTTTCCTTAGAAGATGAAATATAATCCAATACCCTTTTTAAAGCATCAAGTCTTCCTTTAAAAAGACCGTGGTTTTCTCCGACAGCATATGGAGGAAATATGAGTATTCCACCTTTTTTTCTCGATAAATCCCAGTCTTTTCCAGAGCCTACGTGTTCCATTAAAGAACGATAGTTGCTTTTTGTTATGATACAAATTTTATTCATTCCTGAATTTACCATATTAGAAAGAGGAAAATCTATGAGCCTGTATCTTCCACCAAATGGTATCGCTGCAACAGAACGATGAGAAGCAAGTTCTGTCATACTCCAATCCTGCATATCTGAAAATATAATTCCTAAAGCATTCATTTTATCTCTCCCCTACATGTTATTAATGATGCTTGCGCGTGGTATTACAGTAATTCCGTAGTTCTGCTCCCTTGGAGTTCCAATTTTAAGATTAGATCCAATTTTAACCATCTCATCAATTATTGAATAATACACGGCAGAATTTTCTTTAATTTCAACATCTGCCATTATAACCGAATCTTTTACAATTGCATTTTCACTTACTTTTACACCAGAAAATATAATAGAATTTTCAACAGTTCCTAAAATTACTGCTCCTTCTGAAACAATAGAGTTTTTAACCAGAGCGTTTTTGCTTATGTAATGAGGTGGTCTTTCTGCGTGCCTTGAATATATTACCCAGTCACCGGTTAAATCAAAACCATTGCTGCCAAGCAAATCCATATTAGCTTGCCAGAGCGAATCTATTGTTCCAACATCCTTCCAATATCCTTTAAATTCATACGAGTACATAATTTCATTTCTTTTAAGCATTGAAGGTATTACATCTTTACCGAAGTCTTTTGAAGAATCGGGATTTCTATTATCAATTTCAAGATATTCTTTAAGTTTTTTCCATGTAAATACGTAAATTCCCATAGATGCATGAGTACTTTTAGGTTTTTTTGGTTTTTCTTCAAACTCTGTTATTCTGCCTGTAGCATCTGAACTTAAAATTCCGAAACGTGATGCTTCTTTTAAAGGAACGTCTATAACAGATATTGTAC
The DNA here is from genome assembly GCF_033447055.1 of Sedimentibacter sp. Lineage (GTDB taxonomy): Bacteria > Bacillota > Clostridia > Tissierellales > Sedimentibacteraceae > Sedimentibacter. The sequence goes on along the minus strand of NZ_JAWQJF010000042.1, from coordinate 7,901 downwards.
AATCTGCATTTTTTTCCTTGTGGTAATTAATCATTAAAGAATAATCCATTTTATAAATATGGTCTCCAGATAGAACCAATACGAATTCCGGATCATATTGATCAATGAAATCTATGTTTTGATAAATTGAATTTGCTGTGCCGGAGTACCATTCAGAGTCTCCAACCCTTTGATAAGGAGGAAGTATTTGAATACCACCATTCATTCTGTCCAAATCCCATGACTTTCCATCGCCTATGTAAGAATTCAATATTAATGGCTGATACTGAGTCAAAACACCAATTGTGTCAAGATGTGAGTTTACACAGTTAGAAAGCGCAAAGTCAATAATTCTATACTTGCCCCCGAATGGTACAGATGGCTTTGCGATTTTAGTAGTGAGTGCTCCAAGCCTGCTGCCTTGCCCGCCGGCAAGCAGCATTACCACACATTCTTTTTTAGTTAATTTCATATATTTTACCTCCCATTTTGTTCATATTATACTTTTTATCTTTTTTAAAAAAAATAACCGAAAGAGGCGGTACCGTCAAAGATATGAATGAATCATACCCGTGAATATTTCCAGTTGATGAAATAATTTTTCCATTGTTGCCGGTTCCTGTTCCACCGTATTCTTCAGCGTTGGAATTGAAAATTTCTGTATAAATGCCATTGTCGGCTCCTATTAAATAATCGTGCCTTTCCACAGGAGAAAAATTTAAAACTGCAATTAACTCATCTTCTTGTTTATTCATTCTTTTGAATGCAATAATATTTTGTTCGAAATCATTGTTTGAAATCCACTTGAAACCTTCCCATGAATAATCAATTTCCCACAATTCCGAACAAGTTAAATAAAATTCATTCAAACTTTTAATATATATGTTCAATTTTTTGTGATATTCATACTCATTTAAAAACCATTCAACTTCTTTATTGAAGTCCCATTCTGTAAACTGACCTGTTTCATACCCCATAAAGTTTAATTTTTTTCCTGGATGAGCCATCATGAACCCAAGAAGAACTCTCACATTTGCAAATTTTTCTTCATATGGTCCGGGCATTTTGTTTAAAATTGATTTTTTACCGTGGACAACTTCATCATGCGATAAAGGAAGTATAAAATTTTCACTGAAAGCATAATGCAGGGAAAAAGTAATGTTTTCGTGTTTGTATTTTCTGAAAAAAGGATCAGTTTCCATATAGTCAAGAATATCGTTCATCCAACCCATATTCCATTTAAAATTAAAGCCTAGCCCACCTAAGTAAACAGGCTTTGTAACCATGGGCCATGCAGTGGATTCTTCGGCAATCATCATGGTATTTGGATATAGCTTAAAAACTGTTTCGTTTAATTTTTTTAAAAATTCTATTGCTTCAAGATTTTCATTTCCTCCGTAAATATTAGGAGTCCACTCACCTTGTTTTTTATCATAGTCTAAATAAAGCATGGAACTTACCGCATCAACTCTCAAGCCGTCTGCATGGTATATTTCCAACCAAAATATTGCGTTGGAAATTAAAAATGATTGAACTTCAGGTTTTCCGTAATTAAATTTGTGGGTGCCCCAACTTATATTTTCTCTCTTTTCTATGTCGTCATATTCATAGAGACAGTTTCCGTCAAATTTGTATAAGCCGTGTGCATCTTTTGGAAAATGAGCAGGAACCCAGTCCAGCAATACACCTATGCCGTTTAAATGGCATTCATCTATTAAATATTTTAAGTCATCAGGTTCCCCAAAGCGCTTTGTAGGAGCATAATAGCCTGAAACTTGATATCCCCAGGAGCCGTCAAAAGGGTGTTCCATAATGGGCATTAATTCAATATGGGTAAAGTTGTGTTCTTTCGCATGAGATATTAACATAGGAGCAATTTCTCTGTATGTATATAATTCTCCATTTGGTTTTCGCTTCCAGGAGGAAAGATTCATTTCATATATATTGATGGGAAGTTGGTATAAATTAATCGATTTTTTATAGTTTTGCCAATTTTTATCGCGCCAGTTGTAACAGCTTATATTATGAACAATGGAAGCAGTTTCGTCCTTTGTTTGAGAAGAAAAAGCAAAAGGATCCGACTTATACAATTCTCTTCCGTCGTTTGCAGTTATTAAATATTTATATAATTCACCATGCGTTATCCCAGGGATGAATAATTCCCATATACCACTTTGAGCAAGCTTTTTCATTTGGAAGCTTTCATTTTTTTGCCAAGAGTTAAAATTTCCTACAACATGTACATATTTTGCTTTCGGTGCCCAAACTCTGAATAAAGTACCTTGCTTTTCTTTTAAAATATGCGAACCAAGAAAGTTATATGAATAATAGTTTGTACCTTGATTAAACAGATATATGGGCAGTTCGTTTTCGTTTTTCATAACACTCTCCGATACTTTAATTATTATAGTATATTTGCAAGGTGTAAAAAATACATGAAAATTATGTAAATTATATAATTAATTATACAATAGAAGATTGATTTTATAAAGGTAATTTTTTCATTCATACTTATTATACCACTGTATTGAAGAAACAAAACATCAAAATACAATAAAAAAGATGCACGAGTGCATCTTTAACAATTATAAAAGAATATTTTAGTTGAAATCGATACTGCCAACACCTGTTTCAAGAGCTATTTTTGTTTTACCTTCTCCCTTTGTTTCAACTTTTTCATCTTTCATAAATTCGTTGATAACTGTTTTATAGCTTGAATTTTCAGGAAGAGACATTTTAATGCTGCCAACGCTGGTTTTAGCAGTTACAGCTTTAGCGTTTGTTATATCTGATAAGGACAATTTAATATCTCCGGTGTTAGTAAAAAATTCTGATTTTTCTGTAGCTGTGGATTCGTTTAAAACAATATCGCCCACATCTGTTTTTAAGTTATAAAATCCTGTTGAATTTTCAATATTTATTTTGCTTACATTGCATACAGCTTCAAATTTTCCGTTAATATTTTTAATGTTAATATTTCCCACATTTAAAGAAATAATTATATTTTCAATATTTGAAGGAATAGAAATGTTTAGTTCTGTTTCAATTCTGTCATTATCAATTAATCTGCCTTGATTTGAAGTGTCTATGACTATTGAATTAAATTGCTTTTCAGCTGTGTAAGTGAAGTCTTCAATTAATTGTTCAGCTTTTTCTTTAGAGTTTGAATTTGACGCAATATTAATATTTATAATTGCATCTTCAGATTCATGAGTTGTAATATTTATATCACCTACTGCACTTTTAATATTTAATGTTTTTAAGCCTACAGCATTAATAGTTTGAGATTCTTGTTTTTCTGCTTTTTCTTTCCCCACCGTGTCAATTATTGTTTCAGTAATTTTGTCTGAAACTTCCTTTACAGCATCTTCATTAACTTTAAAGTTTGAAGTGCACCCTGATAATGACATAATAGCAATAATTGTTATTAGTATATTTGCTGTTTTTTTCATAATTTCACCCCTTTTTTACATATAATTATAAATTGATTTTCTTTTCCAAAAGATAACCTGAACAAATAGTTAATAATATGCTTTGAATTATTGATACTGCAATCATAGGGAACAAAATAACCACTAATTCAGAAGCTGAAACATTGTTTAAATTCGCATAAGAGTCATAATAAGGAGATAAAACTGAGAATAACTTGCCTGATGTGTAAGATATAATCCAGTTTAGTCCGATGAAAATTATGAAGCTTAACAAACCTCCAAATTTATTTTCAGAAAATATGCTTTTTCTTATGGTCATTGCTGTATAAGCTGTAATTATAAAACCTATTATAAAAACAAGAGCAGCAAATAATAATACAAACACATGACCGAGATTAAATCCCAAACTTCCTGAAAGCAGCATATTGATTGCACGAATCACTTCATCAAAGTTAATATAATCACCGGCAACATAAATAATGTAAGCTCCATTTAACAATATGAACACAAAATATAAAAGTATAATTGCCAATCCTTCAAATACAGCTGTAATAAGCTTTGATACAATAATTTTATATCCGCTGTTAGGTGTCATAAAAAGCATATATCCTGATTTCTTATTTAAATCGTCACCGTACATTCTTATTATGTCACTGACATATAGTATTGACAAAATAAAGGGAAAAAATACCAAAAATATTGAACTTCCTGAAACTCCTCTTGTTATTAAAAATAAATTGATAATTAATGCTGAAACAACAGTCATTAAAATTAATTTGTATTTTCTTAAAAATTCATACTTTATTAAATTAAACATTTTTGTAAACCTCCTTGTATAAACCTTCAATAGATGTGACGTGAGACTGCCTTAGCTCCTCTGCTTCACCGAAGAGCTCAATTTTGCCATCCCTGAGGAATATTACAGAATCAAGTATTGTTTCGATTTCACTCACTAAATGTGTTGAAATAATAAAAGATTTTTTCTCATCATAACATTTAGTTATCAATTCCATGATTGTATCTCTTGACAATACGTCCACCCCATTTAAAGGCTCATCCAGCATATAAATATCAACATCTCTTGATAAAGCCAGTGCAACTTTCAATTTACCGGTTAACCCTGATGAAAGCTTTGAAATTTTAAATTCGGGATCAACTTTAATATCATTCAGTATCTTATAAGCATAATCTGCTCTAAAGTCATCATACATGTCAGCGTAAAACTTTACAGCATGTTTAACTTTGAAAGAATCGTACAAGAAATTTTCAGTGGGCATATATGATATACTGGATTTTGATTCATATGATAAAGGATTGTTGTTTATGAAAACTTCTCCTGATGTTTGTTTATGAAGACCCATGATTATTTTCATAAGAGTTGTTTTTCCGCTTCCGTTAGGGCCTAACAATCCATAGATTTTTCCTCGCTCAAAAGTTATACTGATATCTTCAAGTGCAATTTTGTTGTAATATTTTTTTGTTAAATTCTCGATTTTTAATATTTCGTTCAAATTACTCATTCCCTTCCATTATATTATTTTCCATCTCAATAAGTTTAATCATATCTTCCTTTGAATAACCAATTTGTTTCATGCCTATGATAAAGCTGTCTATTTGTTTTCTTGCCATTTCATATCTTAAACTGCCAATTCGCTCTGATGATTCAGTTATGAACGTACCTAGACCACGTTTTGTAAATAAAATCTCTTCCATTTCCATCTCCTTATAAACCCTTGCTACTGTATTGAAATTTATACCAAGCTCATTGGAATACTCTCTTGATGAAAGCATTTTATCGCCGGGCTTCAACTTACCTGTTATAATGTCTTGTTTAATTTTTTCTATCACCTGCAAATATATAGGTATGTTATTGTTAAATTGCATTTATGCACCTCCTTATCATTAATTGCGTACTAGTATCATAGTCAAATAGTACACTAATACAACGACAATGTCAATAGATAATTTGTTAACGATAAGAAAGAATGATTGTGCCAGTTTTGTAACATTTTACTGGGAAATTAATCTTGACACACAAAATATAAAAGTATATACTTCATACAAATATTTTGTAGTAAGTAGTAAGTTGGTGTTGCAATAGCTCTCATCTCTGAAGAGATGAGAGGTTTTTTGTATGTCCTAACCCCATTTTTAGAGTGATTTCTAAATAATGATAATGACTAATTTTTTATATAAATATATATTTTTTAAAATTGGAGGATTATATGCACAAAAAATTATTTATTCCAGGACCAATAGAGGTAAAACAAGACGTTTTAGAAAAAATGTCAACTCCTATGATTGGTCACAGGAGCAAGGAAGCTTCTAAGCTTCAAAGAGATATATCAGATAAGTTAAGAAAACTTTTTTATACAGAAAATGAAATTTTGTTGTCTACATCCTCTGGCAGCGGATTGATGGAAGCAGCAGTAAGGTGCTGCACAAAGGAAAGGGCTGCAATATTTTCAATAGGTTCATTTGGGGACAGATGGCATGAAATGGCTGTTTCAAACGGAGTAGAGGCTGATTTGTTTTCTTCAGAACCAGGAAGCATAACAACATCTCAAATGGTTGAAGAGGCATTATCAACAGGTAAATATGATTTAATCACAATAACCCACAATGAAACTTCCACAGGAGTGATGAATCCCATTGAGGAAATAAGCAAAGTGGTTAAAAATTATCCTGATGTTATATTTTGTGTTGATACGGTAAGTTCTGCAGGTGGTGTAAAAATAGAAGTTGACAAACTTGGAATAGACATATGCATAACTTCATCACAAAAAGCACTAGGACTCCCTCCTGGACTTTCAATTTGTACAATATCAGAAAGGTCTGTGGAGAAAGCAAGAACAGTAAAAAATAGGGGACTTTATTTTGATTTGGTACAGCTGTATGATACAGTCAAGAAAAAGGATTATCAGTATCCGTCAACTCCTAACTTATCCATTATGTTTGCCCTTGACTATCAATTGGATTTAATAATGAAAGAGGGATTGGACAACAGGTTCAAAAGACATCTTGAAATGGCTGAATATACAAGAGCATGGGCAAAGAAGAATTTTGAATTGTTTCCTGATGAAAAACATGCTTCGGTGACTTTAACAACCGTTAAAAACACAAGACAAATAAGCGTTAAGGACTTAAATTCTGAACTTGGTAAAAGAGGCTTTGCAATTTCTAACGGATATGGCGGTTTAAAAGAGAAAACGTTCAGGATTGCTCACATGGCAGATTTAACACTAGAAGACGTAAAAGAGCTGTTATCAACAATTGAAGATATATTAACCATTTCTTGACGAATACTGTTTTTTAGAGTAAGATATTCAAGGAGAATGGGAGATTTTATGTACGATTTTAACAGTATTAATGATTACTTGAATACAAAAATAATAGGTCAGACTATCATTCAATATGATAATCTGACATCTACTTATGCAAAGGATAAAAATATATTTAACACATGTCCGGACGGAACAGTTGTGCTGTCTGAAAATCAATCTAAATGCACCGTGAGGTTTGGAAATAAATGGATATGTCGAGAAGATAAAAACATTTATTTAAGTATAATTTTAAAGCCTATTGGTAAAAATCTCATGATATCGAAATTTGATGTTATTGGATGTTCTTCTGTTTGTGAAGCTGTTGCGGATACTTGCAATGTTGAATGTAAAATAAAATGGCCTAATGACGTTATGATTAACAACAATAAAATTTCATCTGTAAGCTGCGATTTTGTAGGCAAAAGCGATGATCCATCAGGAGTAATTATATCCATGGTCGTAAATGCAAACATGGGAACAGATGAAATAGATAAAATAAATGAGGAAATAAAGAATTCATCAACATCGTTAAAAATTGAAACAGGAACAGATGTTCACAGAGAATTGATTATTGGACATATTTTGAATAATGTTGAGAAACACTATGATGAGTTTATGAAGCAAGGTACGATAATCAGTGCTGTGAGTTCATGCATACATAATTCAGCAATTGTAAATAAAACTATTTCTGTAATGAAACGAGGCAAAAAAACAGTAAGAAAGCTATATGCCAAAAGCATCGATGGCGAAGGTCGCCTTGTTGTTGCAGATGAAAAAGAGAATGAAGAAATATTAAGTCCGGGAGAAACAATTATTATATATGAAGGAAAAGCTTAAAGTTGGCAGCATTGAATTAAATACGAATGTTGTGCTTGCACCAATGGCAGGTGTTACTGACTTAACTTACAGAACAATATGTAAGGAAATGGGAGTAGGACTTGTATATACTGAAATGGTAAGTGCCAAAGGATTGTATTATAAAGATGCAAAAACCGAGCAGTTGATGAAAATTAATGAAAAAAATAAACCTGTATCTCTTCAGATTTTTGGTAGCGACCCGGACATTATGTCATTTGTTGTAGAAAATTACATAAATCAAAGAAAAGATATAGACATTATAGATATAAACATGGGCTGCCCTGCACCTAAAATTGTCAAAAATGGTGAT
>NZ_JAWQJF010000041.1:0-8230 GCF_033447055.1 Sedimentibacter sp. | reverse complement strand
CTTAATTTTGTCATATTATTTAACATTAAGGGAATAATATGTATAAAATCAGGAGGGGAGTTTAGCATGAACGAATTTGAGAAAATAAAAAAAATGTACGACAGTGGATTTAGATGTATAAGGTACGACGATACTAAAGATGGAGATATGTGCATTTATTTTAAAAATTTTGATAATGAAAATTCTGAAGCAATGAAAATAAGCGGGTTCGAGCAGAAGATGCAAATAAAAAATTTCATTAATCAGAATTCGATGAAATAGGGAAAGAGAACTAACGTTTTCTTTCATGCTTTTATTGCGGCAGGAATATCGCAGTCTCGTTCAAAAATTTATTTGCTTACTTCGTTCGCATAAATTTGGAACTCGTTGCGGTTGGACTACCGCCTTTCTTCCCTTACGGTCGAAAAAATGGGGTTAGGGCATACAATTAATTTGTATTGACGGCTAATTTGTTATATAATATTATAAATGTTATAAAACCGAAGAAAGAGAGGCTTGTAAAATGAGCATAGCTGATAAAATTTTTATAGAAAATTGCAAAGATATACTTAATAATGGTGTGTGGGACAATGATTATGATGTAAGACCCAGATGGGAGGACGGTACACCTGCTCATACTATTAAGAAATTTGGAATTGTAAACAGATATAATTTACAGGAAAGTTTTCCTATCTTGACTTTGAGAAGAACTAATTTTACTGCTGCGATTGATGAACTTTTTTGGATATGGCAGAAAAAATCAAACAATGTAAATGATCTTAATAGCCATATTTGGGATTCTTGGGCTGACGAAACAGGTTCAATCGGTAAAGCTTATGGTTACCAACTCGGTTTAAAACACAAGTACAAAGAAGGAGAATTTGATCAGGTTGACAGAGTATTGTTTGATTTAAAAAACAATCCGGCTAGCAGGAGAATCATGACTAATATTTATAATTTTCAGGATTTGCATGAAATGCATCTTTACCCTTGCGCATACAGCATGACATTCAATGTGTCCGGAAATAAGTTGAATGCAATATTGAACCAGCGCTCCCAAGACGTGCTTGCAGCAAACAACTGGAATGTTGTGCAATATTCTATTTTAGTACATATGATGGCTAAGGTGAGCGGTTTAGTTGCTGGAGAACTTGTTCATGTCATATCAGATGCACATATTTATGACAGACATGTTCCGATTATAGAAGAGTTAATAGAAAAAGAACAACATGATGCTCCAATTCTTGAAATAGATAAAGATATTGTAAACTTTTATGACTTTAAAGTTGACAGCTTTAAACTTAATAACTATGAATATAATCCATTCAAAGTAAAGGTACCAATAGCTATATAAATTAAAATTAAGGAGTTACTATGAAACTAATTGTTGCTGTGGCTAAGAATTGGGGAATTGGTAATAAGGGAAGCTTGTTGTTTGATCTCCCTGAAGACATGGAATTTTTCAGAAACACCACAAGAAATAATATTGTTGTAATGGGAAGAGTTACCCTTCTTTCACTTCCGGGTGGGAAGCCTTTAAAAAATAGGGTTAACATTGTCATGACAACGGATAAAGACTATACAGCTGACGGTTGCATAATTGTTCATTCAATAGATGAACTGTTAAATGAAATAAAAAATTATAATAGTGACAATGTTTTTGTAATCGGAGGAAGCAAAATTTACAATGAGTTGTATCCTTACTGCAATGAAGCCTATATTACTAAAGTTGATGCGATTAAAGAAGCAGATGCATATTTGCATAATTTTGATGAAGATGAAAACTGGTTTTTATCATACGCATCAGAACTTCATGAAAACAACGGTATGAAATTTACGTTTAATACCTACAAAAACAAAAATATTACAAATTAATCAATAAAAAAATAAGGATTGAAAAGCCATGGCCTTTCAATCCTATTATTTTTAATTGAATTTTATTGCTGCTTGTGCAGCTGCTAATCTTGCAACTGGTACTCTGAATGGTGAACATGATACGTAGTCAAGGCCTGTTTTATGGAAGAATTCAATAGAAGCCGGATCTCCTCCGTGCTCTCCGCACACTCCCAGGTGAAGATGATCTTTTGCACCTTTTCCAAGTTTAACAGCCATTTCTACCAATTTTCCAACTCCAGATTGATCTATGCTTTGGAAAGGATCTTGTTCAAGTATACCTACTTCCTTGTAATCATTGATGAATTTTCCTGCATCATCTCTTGAAAAACCAAAGGTCATTTGTGTCAAGTCATTAGTACCAAATGAGAAGAAATCAGCATATTCTGCAATTTCATTTGCTGTAACGCATGCTCTTGGTATTTCTATCATAGTACCAACCAAGTATTTGAGTTCGGAATTTTTCTCTTTTTTAACTTCTTCAGCTATTTCAATTATTAATTCCCTTAATATTTCTAGTTCTTCTTTTTTGCCAACTAAAGGTACCATTATTTCAGGAACTATTGAAATGTTTTCTTCTTCTGAAACTTCAATTGCAGCTTCTATAATAGCTCTTGTTTGCATTTTTGCAATTTCAGGATAAGTTATTGCAAGACGGCAGCCTCTGTGGCCAAGCATAGGATTAAATTCCTGCAAGCCGTTTATTGTATCTTTTAATTTTGATACTTCAATATTCATATCTTTAGCAAGTTCGATTATGTCATCTTCATTTGTAGGAATAAATTCATGTAAAGGAGGATCCAAAAGTCTTATAGTAACCGGACGAATACCCATGATTTTAAATATTCCTTTAAAGTCATTTTTCTGCATAGGAAGAATTTCTGACAATGCTTTTTCCCTTTGAGCTAACGAATCTGCGATTATCATTTTTCTTACTGAGAAAATACGGCTTTCTTCAAAAAACATGTGTTCAGTTCTGCAAAGTCCGATTCCTTCTGCTCCAAATTTAACAGCTGTTGCTGAATCGTTAGGAGTATCTGCATTTGTTCTTATTCCAAGTTTTCTGAATTCATCAGCCCATTCCATTAATTTTCCGAAATTTCCGGAAATATTTGCATCTACTGTTTCTATACTTCCGTCATATACATTTCCCGTGCTTCCGTCAAGAGATATATAATCTCCTTCTATATATTTTTTCTCACCAACAGTCATTATTTTCTTATGTTCATCAACATGTATTGCTTCACATCCTGCAACACAGCATTTTCCCATACCTCTTGCAACAACAGCTGCATGTGATGTCATTCCACCTCTTGAAGTAAGAATTCCTCTTGCTTTGTTCATTCCTTCAATATCTTCAGGAGAAGTTTCTTTTCTAACAAGAATTGTTGCTTCACCTTTGCCGGCTGCAGCTACAGCTTCTTCTGCAGTAAAATATATTTTTCCTGTTGCTGCTCCAGGTGATGCGGGAAGTCCTTTAGTAATAGGAGTTGCTTTTTCTAATTCTTTTGGGTCAAATTTTGGATGGAGAACCTGATCTAACGATCTTGGGTCAACACGCATAACTGCTTGTTTTTTATCTATGAGTCCTTCTCCTACCATTTCAACAGCAGCTCTTAATGCTGCTTCGGCAGTCCTTTTTCCTGAACGAGTTTGCAGGAAGTATAGCTTTCCTTGTTCAATTGTAAATTCTATATCTTGCATGTCTTTATAGTGCTGTTCAAGTGTATGAGCGGCATCCATAAATTGTTTATATATTTCAGGCATAACATCATTCAATTTGTCAATCATTAACGGAGTTCTAATGCCTGCAACAACATCTTCTCCTTGGGCATTGATTAAAAATTCTCCAAACACTTTCTTTTCTCCGGTAGAAGGATTGCGGGTAAATGCAACACCTGTTCCAGATGTATCTCCCATATTTCCAAAAACCATTGATTGAACATTTACTGCTGTTCCAATATCGTGTGGAATGTCATACAAATTTCTGTAAGTAATTGCTCTTTGATTGTTCCATGATTTAAAAACTGCTTCAACAGCCATTAAAAGTTGAACTTAAGGAGCTTGAGGAAAATCAGTCTTTGTTGCTTCCAGGTAGATTTTCTTGAATTCCTTAACAAGTTGTTTTAAATCATCTGCTGTAAGTTCAGTATCATATTTGTAGCCATTTTTTTCTTTTATATTATCGAGGGCATTGTCGAATTTGTACTTAGGAATTTCTAATACAACATCTCCAAACATTTGAATGAATCTTCTGTAGCTGTCATATGAAAAACGTTCATTTCCTGTAATATTTGCTATTCCTTCAACAGTGTTGTCATTAAGTCCAAGGTTTAAAATTGTGTCCATCATTCCAGGCATGGAAATTGCGGCACCTGAACGAACAGAAACCAACAATGGATTTTTTACATCACCAAATTTTTTTCCAGTTTGTTCTTCAAGCAATTCAAGGTTTGATTTTATTTGGCTAATTATTTCATCTGATAATTTTTTTCCTTGAACATAAAATTCTGTACAGGCTTCTGTAGTGACAGTTAATCCTGGAGGTACTGGCAGTCCAATATTAGTCATCTCAGATAAATTGGCACCTTTTCCTCCAAGTAAACTTTTTTGAGAAGCGCTTCCTTCTTTAAACAAATAAACCCATTTTTTACTCATACTTGTCCTCCATTTTCTCTACCACATATAATTTTTTGAAATTAGTTGCAAATATTAGTGTTTCTACAATTTTTCTGTGTATTCATGCCTAAAGATTTTAACCATATCGCAAATATATGTAATATTGCAGCAGCATTTAGGTTAATTAAGAAAAATATCTTCAACTATTCAAATTTATATAAAAAATTTTGATAAATATCACACATATAATATAACATATTTACTCAAAAGTACAGCATATTTTCTTAAAATGGAAATAAAAATAATTAATTTTGACATATTTATTTAAACAATATATAATTGTAGCGATGCATTACTTAAATTTAATGCTTATGAGAGGGAAAAATGAAATATTTGGATAAAATAAATTTACCTGTTGATTTACGACAATTAAAAACAAGTGAGTTGAATATACTTAGCAATGAATTGAGAGATTACATAATAAAAAGTGTATCAAAAACAGGAGGACATTTAGCATCTAATCTAGGAGTTGTAGAACTAACAATTGCACTGCATTATGCATTTAATACTCCGACGGATAAAATTATTTGGGATGTAGGGCATCAGTCATATGTTCATAAAATATTGACAGGCAGAAAAAATGATATGTCTACATTAAGACAGTTAAATGGATTAAGCGGTTTTCCAAAAAGAGCCGAAAGTGAATATGATGTTTTTGATACAGGGCACAGCAGCACTTCAATATCAGCGGCAATTGGAATGGCAAGAGCCAGGGATTTAAAAAAAGAAAATTATGAAATTGTAGCGGTTATAGGGGATGGAGCATTAACCGCGGGAATGTCGTTTGAAGCACTAAATGATGCAGGAAGAAGCAATACAAAGTTAATAATAATTCTCAATGACAATGAAATGTCCATTTCGCCCAATGTTGGGGGATTATCCCGATATTTAAGCAAGGTCAGAACAGATTCAAGATATTTAACTACAAAAAAAGATGTTGAAAAATTCTTAAACAACATGCCAGTTGGAGGAGGAAAGTTAAAATTATTTCTAAAAAGAGCAAAAGACGGCATAAAGAAAATGGTAGTTCCGGGAATGCTTTTTGAAGAGCTTGGTTTAACATATATGGGTCCTATTGACGGTCATAACATAGAGGATCTTTTAGAATCGTTTAAAATTGCAAAAAATATTGAAGGCCCGCTTATAATGCACGTTGTGACTAAGAAGGGCAAGGGCTATAAGTTTGCAGAGCAAAGACCTAACGAATACCATGGAGTTTCTCCATTTGATATAGAAACAGGAAAAAAATTAAAACAATCAACAATTCCTACTTATTCTGATATTTTTGGCAATAAACTTTGTGCGATAGCTGATACAAATGAAAATGTTGTTGCAATTACTGCAGCAATGACTGATGGTACAGGACTTAAAAATTTTGCAAAGAAATTTCCTCAAAGGATTTTTGATGCGGGCATTGCTGAGCAGCATGCGGTAACTATGGCTGCAGGTCTTGCAGTAAACGGGATTGTTCCTGTTGTTGCATTGTACTCATCATTTTTGCAAAGAGCTTACGACCAGGTTATTCATGATGTTTGTTTGCAGAACTTGCATGTTGTATTTGCAGTAGATAGAGCGGGACTTGTTGGTGATGACGGAGAAACGCATCATGGGATATTTGATGAATCATTCCTAATTCAAATTCCAAATATGACAGTTATGGCACCTGCTGATTACCGAGAGCTTGAAAGTATGCTGGAGTTTGCAGTCAATGATTTTAATGCGCCTGTTGTTATAAGATATCCAAGAGGAAGTTTGAAAGATTACATAAATAAAAGTTATGCAAAAATAGAAAATGGCAAAGGCATTGTTGTTGAAGAAGGACGTGACATAACAATCGCAGCAAGTGGCAAAATGGTAATTACAGCACTAAATGTGAGAGAAATTCTTAAAACAAGAAATATTGATGCAGAAGTTTTAAATTTAAGATTTTTAAAACCTTTAGATGAAAATATGATTTTAAAATCAGTAAACAAAACTAAAAAAGTAGTTGTAATAGATGAAGCTTTGTCTTGCGGGGCTGTTGCGGTAAGCATAAAAGGGATTCTTCCAAAATCAGTTGATGTTATGCTTAAATCATTGCCGGATAAATTTATTAAACAAGGATCTGTTGAAGAGTTGTTAAAGGAGAACAACATGGATGCACAAAGCATTGCAGATGATATTATAAAATTTTTGGGAAGTCAATATTGAGATTAATTTTCAAAATCCTTCACTGTATTCCGATGACATAAACGTGGATTGTCAATATATTAAAATAATATCAAAAAGTATTATTTACTATTGAAATTTTAAGTATTATACTTTAATATTAATATATAATTTTATATTTGCGGTTGAAATATTTTGTTTTAAAGACATCTATATAAAATGCAGATTTTTTGTTGCTTGAGATAAAATAATATATGGGAATAACTAATAGAAGACAGGAAATCAGTGAAAAAATATGAAGGGGATTTGATTGTATGAATAAAGTAGAAATTGTAATAGGTGATAAAAAATATAATGTCAAAACAGATGAAAGTCCCGAATACGTTAAAAATATTGAAATAATTCTTAATGATCAAATAAATTCTATAGCCAGTGCAAACAAGAGGTTTAACGACATAGATAAATTAATATTGTCATCTTTTGTTGTTGTTGATAAATATATAAAACTTACAAATGAAGTTACTGATTACAGAAAAGAAATCTGTGATGAAATACAGTTTTTGAAGGAAGAAAAACTAAAAGCTGTACAGGAAAAGGAAGATTTGCTGGGTAAGTCACAAGAGGCAATTCTTGAGAAAGAAAGATACAGAGAAAAACTTCTTGCAAAGGATAACGACAGGGAGTATTTAAATTCACAAATTGCAAAGCTTCAAGATAAGCTAAGTGAGCAGGAACAACAGCTCATAAAAAGCGAAATGCTTATTAATGAATTAAAAATCAAAAATGAAGAGTTAGAGGATATTTGTGACGATTTAACAAAAGAGAGAGAAAATTTCACTAAAGAAATTAACTTTATGAATAATACAAAGAGCAGCTTAAACGGCAGAATTTCTAAACTTCAGTTAAAGCTCAACGAAAGAGAACAAAGTGTTATTCAGCTTGAAAAAACTATTAGAGAGCTTAAAAGTGCAAATGAGGATAAATCTCAAAAGCTTTATAATATTAACGATGACCAGCAAAAAATGAACTTAATTATAGAATCAAAGCAAAAAGACATTGAATCTTTAAATAATAAAATTAGCATGCTGCAAAATAAAATCAACGAAAAAGATGACGTTGTAAGAAATAAAGACAAATCAATTAATGAATTAAAGAATAATGCAGATGAATTAAAGAAAAAATATGAAAATATTAATGATGAAAAAGAAAAATACCTTGAAGAGTTACTCATGATAAATAACGACAAGGAAAATTTAATTAACAGCATAAATGAGCTTCAAGAAAAGTTAAATCGAAGAGAAACTGAAAATTTCCAAAATCAGTTAGAAATCAGTCAGCTCAAAAAGGATAATAGAGAATTGCTTGAACTTCTTGAAAATGAAACGTCTATTTAAACCATAAGGAACGCACCAGCGTTCTTTTTTAAAAATTAGGAGAAAGTGTGAAAAAAGACTGTGATTTTTGGGCAACCTTAACTAAGAGTTCATAGAACCCAATAAAAATATTTGATTAATTAATTACCGTTGCAATT
>NZ_JAWQJF010000040.1:0-4609 GCF_033447055.1 Sedimentibacter sp. | reverse complement strand
CTGCTCCATTCCGTATCCATCAATAACCATTGCCTGAGCAGCCTTTTCATTGGCATCAATCCAAGCACCCAGACCTCTGTCTATATCTTTAATCCATTCTTCACAATATGATTTTTGAGCAGACTGCAGAGAAACTCCCCAAACAAACTGATCCCATGCATTTCCGTTTTTATTGTTATTTATTGTTTCAATTCTCTCTGCGCAAGCATCACGGATTGAAAAGAATAATTCAATGTGCGGTGGCACACACTCCGTATCTCCGAAAAACTGAGGCATCCTGCTATCTAGCGCTATATTTTCAAGATTTAATTCTCCGTCAACCAACATGGTATCAAATAAAAACCTTTGTGGCACCTTAATAAAGTTATATTGTCTTGTCTTATACTTTGAAGGAATCTGAGAATCAATGTATGCTTCTAATGCTGAATGTCGCTTTATTACATTTTTTTCTTCTGCATTAATTCCATCAGCTACATCTGGCCACGAATCTTCAGCCCATTTATTGATATAGCTGTGTCCGAAATAATCTCCGGCAGCATGTGCCATAAAACCAAGGACATAAGCTTTTGCCTGTTTTTTATTATTCATACTTAAAAAATCATTTGCAGGATCATTTTCATCCTCTGGCGGAATAACATCAATATGAACTGTTGAACCGATATAGTTAGTCATAGATTGCTGCAGCTGAGAAGGCACGTAATCTGGCAACTCATTAGCTAAATGCCAAAATGTATTAATCATATCTCCCGGTGTTTGATAAGTGTTGCCAGGATGAAATATGTTTTGACCGATTATTACATCCGGCAAAAGATCCGGTCCAAGTGAACCTGCTCTGTAATATTCCGGATACTGCCTAAGTATTTCTGCATATTCAGGCAACACTTCAAATTCGCCATAAGGTTTTATTTCAACAAATCCATCACTGGCATCCTCTAAAATTAAATTTGCAGAGTAAACATGTGTTTTCACTTTCCATGCATATGCAGGTGTCACATTCAATGAACATAGAATAATAAGAAACGTTACAATTTTAATAATATTTTTTTTACTCATTTCTACCCCCTTGTTTAGCTTCATAATTTTAGTTGCAATATTCTTTTTCATGATTTTTACTAGCACATCCTTTTGAATTTATCAAATATTTATTGGCTTCCCTCCTACTTTTCAATGCTAATATAATTTTATATTCAATTGCATTAAAAGTATATTAATTAAGTCTAATTAAGACACGAAAACAGACCTAACTAATTCTAATGAGGTCTGTTTTTATATTTCACGCAGAGCAAATCCATCTATAAGCAGTATGCAGATTTTTAAACGTATTTGTTATTCAAGCATATCTTTTATCCTGCTGTTATTGATTTCATCGTCAACATTAACTATTATAACATCCATGCCTATTTTTAATATTTCTTCCCACTTAATTCTTCTCGATTTAGACTTGCCCATTATTTCCATAAATTTACTTGCTTCTTCTATGTAAAATGCAGAAATTTTTCCTACTTTCGCATCTATTTCAACATCGTCAAATTTACCTAAAACCTCTCCATTTTTTATATTAACAACATCTTTTTCCATCATATCCCAGTAATTAGTCATAAACTCACCCCTTTGAAATAAAAATCTTAATTACTATAAAATATGTAGACAATAATAAATTATGACACAGCAATGCAATAAAAAACAAAAAAGGAACGCTAAGCGTTCCAACCATAATTATTAACTATTTATAATTCATTTTTAATTGCAATATCTAAAACCTTTTTTCAGCTGATTCAATGCTGATTTTTCAAGACGTGAAACTTGAGCTTGAGATATACCGATTTCATCAGCAACCTCCATTTGAGTTTTTCCTTTATAAAAACGCATGTCAACAATCTGCTTTTCTCTTTCTGATAAATTGCTTATGCTGTCCTCCAATGTTATTTTTTCTATCCACTTTTCATCAATATTTTTTTCATCTTTAACTTGATACACAACATACAGAGCATCCCCTCCATCATTGTAAATTGGTTCAAACAATGATACCGGCTCTTGTATAGATTCCAATGCAAATATGATTTCTTCTTTGTCAACACCAATCTCTTTTGCAATTTCAGCTATTGTAGGTTCTTGTGAATTAATCGCTGTAAGCCTTTCTTTAACTTGTAAAGCTTTATAGGCTGTATCTTTCATAGACCTTGATACTCTGATTGAATTATTGTCTCTTAAATACCTTCTGATTTCACCAATTATCATAGGCACCGCATATGTAGAAAACTTTACGTCCAGAGATAAATCGAAATTATCAATTGACTTAATAAGACCAACGCATCCGATTTGAAACAAATCATCAACTGGCTCATTTTTTGAATTAAATCTTTGAATTACGCTTAGCACAAGTCTTAAATTGCCTTGAATAAACTGTTCTCTTAGCTCATTATCGCCTTCTTGGATTTTCTTTAACATACCTCTCATTTCTGATGTTTTAATTGTAGGCAGTTGAGAAGTATTTACGCCACATATAACTACTTTGTTTATCATCGTCGTTTTCCCCTTTAAAAATATTATCCCCCTTTAAAATTATTTCCCGGTATATGCTTTTTATACAGCTTTGTTAATTTCCTTTTTTAGTCTATTAAGTATCTTTTTCTCAAGGCGAGATATATAAGACTGTGAAATTCCAAGCATATCAGCCACTTCCTTCTGAGTGAAGCTTCTTGAATCGTTAAGTCCGAACCTTAATTTCATTATCATATATTCTCTTTTGTTTAATTTTTTTATAGACTCATTCAGAAGATTTAAATCGACTTCACTTTCCATATCCTTAAAGATAATATCTTCTTCTGTTCCTAAAATATCTGACAGCAAAAGCTCGTTGCCATCCCAGTCTATATTCAATGGTTCATCCAGGGAAATTTCTGTCTTTGCTTTGCCCACACGTCTTAAATGCATTAAAATTTCATTTTCAATGCATTTAGATGCGTATGTTGCAAGTTTTATATTCTTTTCAACCTTAAAAGTATTAACTGCTTTTATAAGTCCAATTGTTCCTATAGAAATTAAATCCTCAACATTAATGCCAGTAGATTCGAATTTTTTTGCAAGGTACACCACAAGTC
The DNA here is from genome assembly GCF_033447055.1 of Sedimentibacter sp. Lineage (GTDB taxonomy): Bacteria > Bacillota > Clostridia > Tissierellales > Sedimentibacteraceae > Sedimentibacter. The sequence continues at coordinate 1,508 of NZ_JAWQJF010000040.1, read as the reverse complement.
TTAAATTATGTTCAATCAAAATTGTCTTAGCTTCTTCTGAATCATTAAGCTTACTTATAACTTCCTTTTCTTCTTCCTGAGACAATGGTGCAGGAAGAATATCGCTTCCCCCTATATAAAATATATCTTGTGCATTTCCTAGTTTATCTATTAAAAAGTTAAGTATTCGATTTAAAAAATCTTTAACATGACTTAACATACTCATTATGTATTTCCCTCTCCCACTCTAGTAATTTTTTAAACAACAAAGCGTCATAATCATCCTTTTGGCTGATTTTCTTTGGATAAATTCCAATAATTGCATCTGCATTTATACTGTTCTTGTCATCATCTGATATTTCAACATTATCAGGCACTATACAAACCATTTTTTCTCCAATGCTACTTATGGTGTTGTATTTTACAATTCTCAGTTTAATTTTATCATTTTTATCATTCATGCTGAGTAAATTTTCATAATTGCTCGCTTTATTGTTGTAAAAACATAATATTTCATTATATAAATCATCACCTAAAATATTTCTAATGCTGTCTATATTTACAACTATAACAGGCTTTCCTGTCATTGGGTCCGCAAGTTCATTTCCTGTGTCTATATACGCCCTCAAAACTTTGCTTTCATTCCCTATTCCTATGTTTACACTTCTCATATAATTATTTTTATCTATCCTTGCTTTTATTTCTTTAAAAAAGAAATGCAATGCTGCATATCCAACAAATATGGAAAATACAATTGCATCGATCGTCAACTTGTCATAGTCCAGATAATATAAAGCAGTTATAATTCCTACCATTATCAATGATGTAATGTAAAAGCACAATATAACTCTTACATTTGCTATAATACCTTTGGAATCATAAGCAACCATTATCATTAAAATTGAGACACTGAACTTGACTATGAAATAAGTCATGAAATCCCTGTCAATATATGCTGTTAAAATAACATATAAAGCACCAATGACAGAGGCAATAATCAACCTCCTGTATATAATCATTTTTTTTATCAGTTTGCCCGTAATAAAAAGCAAGATAAAATCAATGAAAAAATTTTCAGCGAAGACATATTCAATATAATAAACCATCTCCACCTCGCACGCTTGTTATTATATGATTTATTAGGAAAAGCAGTGTCATTCTGAGCGTCAGCGAAGAATCTCATTTTTTCATCTTTTTCCTAGCAATCATAATAATCATTATAAAGTACCAATTGAAAATATTTTGTCATAACATGTAATCAAAAATAAAAAAATACGCTTCTCAATGAATATCCGCGTATTTTTATATAGTCATAATTTTAAATTATACCTAAATTTTTTATTTATTTTTAATTAGTTTATAGCCTTTCCAAATTCCACACCAAATTCATAAGCAGTTTTACGCTGTTCTTCCGATGGTTTAAACATTACTCTTAACCCCTCTCCAAAAGCTTTCAGTCTGATTTGCTTATTTCTTTGCATTCTATTAGGTACAGACTCTCCGCTCCCCCCGTAAGCCCCAACATCAGT
>NZ_JAWQJF010000039.1:0-14051 GCF_033447055.1 Sedimentibacter sp. | reverse complement strand
TGCTCCGCAACTCCGCTAGGGGGACCTATGTCCCCCTTCGGCGCAAAACTGCATTCGCATTTTTGCTGAGCACCCCCCTTGACGGCAAGGACGTCCCGCCTTTGCAATCCTCGTTTTTATATAGTAGGAAAGAGAACTTTCCTACTATATAAAAAAATAGTAATTAATTTAAATTTTGCAAATTAAAAAAATAATGATATAATTTCATAGTATTAACTAGGAAAGGAAACATTAATGAACGACATATTGTTAAATCACATAGCACAGGCAATTCTTGGTGGAGCTTCAGGTTACATTACCAATGATTATGCCATTAACATGCTTTTCAAAGAATATACTCCATTAAAAATAGGCGGAGTCATTAAAAAAACAAGAAATGAATTCATAGACAACCTTAGCTCCATGGTTGAAAATGATATAATAAACAAAGAAAAAATGTATGAAATACTTCATGATGAATCGTTTAAAACAAAATTTGAATTCTTAACCGAGGACTTTTTCCGAAACTGCATTTATGAAACTTCAGGTTCAAGAAATTTTTCAGAAATTAGCAACTTTGACTCTACCATAGATTCTGCTGATGTCTTTGTAACCAAAATCATTAATGAGCATGTACCGGAAATAACGAATTTAATTATTGATAATTTTGAATTTGAAAACTTATTAACTGATATTCAACTGAAAAAAATCTGCGATTCTCTTTACGACAGTTTGATAAGTACCATCAAAAACACTGATGCTGCAGAAAAAGTTTTGTTTTCTCTTTATTTAAACAACCAAAATTTAAAAATTGAGAATTTCTTCCAAGGTACTGAAAACAGCGCTGATATTTTAGCGCAAAATGTTATTAATAAACTTGCCGATATTATAAAAACAGATGACTTTTCATCATCAATAAACGAAATTGCAAAATCCTTAAATATTGGAGAACCTTTAAATAAGCCAAAAACAGTTTTTTATGATAAACAGCTTAAAGATATTGTGAATTTTCATGATGAATTAATAAATAACATAACTTATGAATTTACTGGCTTCATCAATTCAGAGAGAGGCAAAAAAAATATTTTCAGTTTATGCGACTCTTTATTTACTTACGGAAAAACTTGCGAAAAAAGTGTATTTCAATTGTTGGATTCATCATTTGAAGCAGGATTGAAAGAATATATTTCAAAAAATTTGCCACACATTACAAATAGTATAGTAAATTGGATCAATGACAACAGCCACATAATTGATAAACTGATTGAAGATTCCATTGATGAAGTTATAAAAGAATCCGACGGACTTAAAGGAAAGCTCCTTTCAACAATAAAAAACACATATTTTAATAATCTCACCCAAAAGTACAGTATAGTTCAAAAAATAATATTTTATGTTGAAAAAATTACTGAACCTGAAAAACTTGGCAACATCATAAGCGAAAAAATAATAGAGCTTTTAAACAATCTTTCTGTAAAAGAAATAATTTTGGAAGCTGAAAGAAACAATTTTACAACAACTAAAGCAGCAAATTATGTTACAGATTATTTAATCATTAACTTTAAAATTATTTTTAATGAAATTATAAACAGTGTTTCAAAGCTGCGTGTAAAGGATATTCTGCCGGAAAATTCATTAAAAAATATTAATTTAAATAATATTTTAACATCTGATATTGTAATAACAATGCTGAGTAAAAAATCAACTGCTAAAATAAAAAGCATTATGTCTCTTGATTTAAAAGAATTGCTCAATGAAAAAAAAGCAAAAGAGTACATCACAAAAATAAATGATTTTGTATTTAAAATTGCGGACAGTAATTCCAGCAATCTCAAAGAATGGCTCAATGAACAAATTACAGGTATTGCTGCAGATAAAAATGCATTAAAAAATTCAAATACTTATGAGAAAGTTTCTGAAGAAATTTATAAAATGTATACTGTTTCAGCCGCTGAAGTGAAAAACATTGAAATATCTCAGGCACTTGATAAGTTAAATTCAATCGATAACATATCGAAAAACAGTTCAGAAGCACTGCGCATGTATGTCATTAACAACACAGATACCATATTAAAAGGTTCGATTAAAGGAATTGTGTATTTAAATTTAAACAAGCTGAGTGATGATGATCTTGTTAATTATGCAAATGAGTTTATAGGAAAAGAGCTCAAGCCAATTATGGTTTCCGGAGGAATACTTGGAATAGCTGCAGGTATTTTTTTGGCAGCATTTCAAAACGCGCCTTTAAATCCTAGCAATATAAACATTTCAAGCATGATTATATATGCATTTGTAGGGTTTATTACGAATGTTGTAGCTATCAATATGTTATTTAAGACTTACAGAAAAAATAAACTTTTGAGCAAAATTCAACTACTTAGAAACTTTTCTTTGGGTTTTATCGTTAAAAATCAAAAAACTTTTGCAAAAAGCACTGCTCATTTTATTGATAACAGCTTGCTGAGCAAAAAGAGCATAAATGAATTATTTATGAATTATGAAAAAAATATTAAGGAAAACTTTATAAAAAGTGTTGCAGAAAATAATTACGAAACTCTTAACAATATTTTAACGAGCAACAAAACGAGCATTGTAAACAGTTTGCTTTCATATGTTAAAAAGAAGATTTCAAACAATATTAGTAAGATATGTGTTTTTATTTATAATAAAGCAGGAAACATTAAATTATCCTCAATACTTACGGATAAAGCTGTAAATGAGTTGAGCAGAAAAGGTGTTTATAAACTCTCAGATGCAAATAATTTAAGCAGACAACTATATGCAGCAATCAACAGCACAAGTTCATTGAAAAGCAAATTTTCAAACTCTTTTATTGAAAATATTTTTGAAAATTTTACAATAAAATATTACGACAAAGTAAGAATTTTTCTTTCTGATGAAAGCAACATAAAAAATTATATTTTAAAATATGAGGATAAGTACAGCCTTTTAACTGATAAAACAATTAATGATATACTTGATGATGAAAAAAGAGATAAAATTTTTGTAATTGTATCCGGTAAAATCAACAGCATTATTTTATCTCAATCTTCAAGAGAAAAAGCTTCTCAAAGTGCTGTGAATTTATTTAATCGATATTTTGATAAAAATAAAAAATTCGAAGAACTCTTTAACGGAAAATTAAAAGAGTACATTGACAAAAAAATGCCTGGGCTTTTGCAAAACATATCTAAGATGATCAAAAATAATGTTACGGAAAGCAAGACAAAAGTTGCTTTAATGGTTCAGTCTGAAATTAAAAATAGCCTCGGTTTTCTCGAAAAAGGAATGTATACTTTAGTAGGGGGAGATGAAATAGTAGATGAACTTCTTAAGAAAATAATCGAAATTAAAATTCCCCGGTTTATTGATGAAAAAGAAAATGAAATTAATAACATAGCAAATAACATATTGGATAAAAAATTATACAAGGCGAAAGTTCAAGTGCTTCACAGCGGCCTTGATAAAATGCAGGTTAGTGAATTGATTGACAAATTCCTTAATTCAGAAAATTCAGCTGTAACTGAAAAAGTTCAAAGAGGAATTGAAGAAATATTAAAAAGAGCTGGCAGTAAAAATTTAACCGATATATTAAAAGTCTTTTACTTTAACGATATAAAAAGCATGCTGAGCGCTTATGAAGAAGAACTGAATGCATTCCGTTCTGAATTGTACTCTTCTGTAAGCGCTAATCAGAAAGACATTATCAAAAAAATTTCCGCGTTTACTGATAATATTTCGGATGAATTTATAAAGATTTCTTTTAAGGAAATTTTTGAAGGAATATCTCAAGAAGACGTAAAAAAAATATTAGATAATGCTACTGAAATTCTAAATGAAGATGACATCCTCGAAAAAATAATTTCTAGTACCCTTTATGATTACAGAAATTATGTAAGCAACATTAAATTAGAAAGCATTGTTGACAAAGATGAATTTATTAATTCAACACATAATTATGTTAAAAAACTAATTGCCAGCAACGAAACAGAATTAGCAGCTAAAAAAGTTATAACTTCTGTTTTGGAAGAAGCGGCCTCTGATAATTTCAGCTTTGTGGATGAAAAAACTAAGGATTACATTCTTAATTTCTTTGTGGATTCATGCATATTAAGTTTAAAGCGCAATTTGGATGAAATATTGAAAGCCGTTGAATTTGACAAAATAGCACAAGAAGAAATAGAAAAAATGGAACCTGAAAAAATCCACGAAATGTTTAATTCCTTCGGGGAAAAATATTTCAAGAAACTTATGCTTTACGGGTTTGGAGGCTTTGTGTTTGGAATAAACATGTATGCAGGGTTTGCATTGACTTGTGTAAAAGTATTATCTGAATTGTTTAACAATAAAAAAGATTAAGATAAAAAGCCACATATTTGTGGCTCAAATTGATGACAAAGTATAAATTAAGACGCTGTCATTCTGAGACGAAGTCGAAGAATCTCATCTTTTGAATGTTTTAAGAGATCCTTCACTGCGTTCAGGATGACATAAATAGGATTTGTCAATAGTATAAGCCACGTAATAGTGGCTTAACTTAATGACATTGGTAATTTCCGACCTCGTCATTCTGAGACGTAGTCGAAGAATCTCATCTTTTGAATATTTTAAGAGATCCTTCACTGTGTTAACTAATATTTATATTAGCTTAATTTTAACATCATGTCATACCATACTGCTCCGCCGTGGGTTGAACCGGAAACACCCATGTTTTCAAATCCAAACTTAGCATAATAATGTATGAGTTTATCCTTGCACGTTAAAATAACTGCTTTTTTGCCTCGATTTTTTGAAACGCTTATTATGTGATTCAATAGTTGCTCTGCAATACCTTTTCTTTGATAATCAGGATGCACCAACAGGCCAAATATAGTTTGGTTTTCTCCATTTTTCAGATGTGTTTTGTCATCATGGAACATTTCATCAAATATTGCAGGGCTGTTTGTTACACAGCCATTTACTACACCTACTATTTTTCCATCCAGCTCTGCAACGAAAAAGCTTTCAGGAAATGTGTTTATCCTGCGCTTGAATGATTCTCTTGTTGCTGCTTCTTCTGGAGGAAAGCATACAGATTCTAAATTTGCTATTGAATCCAAGTCAGATTGATTTGCATTTCGGATTTTTATTTCTATATCATCAATTTTTATTTCATGCATAGCTTCCTCCGTTATATATCTGAGTTAGACGAACTTCCAATTAAATTGGAATTATCAAACATTAATTTACTTAAATTGTATGCCACTAGCAACTGATAGCGACCAATTTCAACTTGTGCTAAATTTGTATCAGCCTCCAAAACATCAAGTGATGTTGCCATTCCGTTTTCATAGAGAAGTTTGTTTATACGAGCTGCTTCTTTTGATAACTCTACTGTCTTATCCATGTTTACAAGAGCTCTTTCAGCTTTTACAAGATTTAAGTATGTGTTTCTCACATCAAGCTCAACATCCTTGTAAGCCTGAGGAACATTTAATTCCGCATCTTCAAGCTTTTTCACAGCAACCTTATTTTGCCACAAATTAGATGTATAGTAAGCCTTGTAAGCATGTGTTTCAATTTTTTGAAGTACTAAATCATTTTGAGCTGAAATAATTTCAAGTCTTTCTGCCTTTGCTTTTTCTAATGCAGCATCTAAATTAAGTTCAACTGTAGGTACATAAGTAAGTTCAGTGTCTGTCAAAACGAAACTGGTATCAAAAGGCAAATTCAATTGATTAAGTAAATCAAGCTTTACAATATTTAAATCATCCATTGCTGTACTTAATTCAGTATTTGCTTCTTGTACAGCCATTTCTCCCCTTAATACTCCAGCTTTTGTTTCCGAGCCGTTATTGAATTTCAGATTTATTACTCTCAGTTGCTCGTTTGCTTTGTCAAGTTTTGCCTGATTTATTTCAATTGTTTTCTCAGCAACAAGCAATTTGTAGTATGTAGATATTGTTTTTATTTCGATGCCTTTTAGCAACTGCTCTCTACCCCTTTGTAATTCTTTGGTTTTTAATTCAGCAGTTTTTGAGTAATAGTCATTTTTAGATAATATAAGATTAAAGTAATTAAGACCACTTGAACCTGCAACCATCGGTGCTTCAGTTATTAATTCGTATTGTTCTTTTGCAGTGATTCCTAGTCTTCTTGCATCTTGTAATTCTCCTATTGTTTTATCTATTTTCCACATTCCTCTGTCACTTTCAACTGCCAGCTTAACAGCTTCTTCTATTGACAGTTCCATGGGAACTTTTATTTCAACTTGTTCAACTGCTTCTGTTGTTTCTGTTTTTGTTGTTTCTTCATCTGCGGATACATAATTAATTTGCATTGTGCTCATTAAAATTACCATCGCCAATAAAAGCGCTATTTTTCTTTTCATACGTCCTCCAAATTTATTATTATTTATTTTATTGTACACCAAATCCATTAAAAAGTAAATTTATTATAACATCATCTTCCTTTAATGCACTACTTGGAAAGTGTTTCTTTCTTGCATATTCACTTGTGGTTCCAACTATCAAACAAGCTATGAGTTCAGAAGGAATGGCATTATTAACCACGCCTTCCTCTTTACCTTGTTTAATAATTTTGATTATTATTTTGTACATATCCGATACATGGCTCATCATCGCAATAACTACTTTCTCAGAAACAATGTTTTTATTTGACATAATACTTTCAACACTTGCTCCCTCAAATTCAATACATTTAGCTTTTATTGATATCATTTCAGATAATTTTTCTTTAAAGCTTATGCTTTTGTTGCTTATTCCTTCAATGGCATCCCGAATTACAGTTACTCTATCAATACATGTTTCATCAAAAATTTCCTGCTTGCTTGTAAAATATTCATAAAGTGTCCCTTTGCCTACACCAGCTTTTAAAGCTATTTCTTCCATTTTTGTATTATGAAATCCCTTTTCTTTAAACAAGGCCCTGGCAGATATTAAAATATCTTTTCTCTTTTGATTGTTTTCCGCCATAACTGCCTCCTTAATTTTGTTCAATAACTTTATCTTTATTTTTAATGAACTTTCTTTTGAAAAATGCAGCAATATCATCGAATATTGTATACATGACAGGTACCAGTACAAGCGTCAATACGGTGGATAATAATAATCCTCCTATTACTACAACTCCCATGGATTGAGTAAGTTCTGCTCCTTCACCAATTCCTAAAGACATTGGAATGAGCCCTAATATTGTTGTAAGTGCTGTCATCATAATTGGTCTGATTCTTATAGGTCCAGCCTTCATAATAGCTTCAGTTCTGTCTTCTCCTCTACTACGTCTGTTGTTAACGTAATCTATGAGCACTATAGCATTGTTTACTACTATACCTACCAATATAATCAACCCGATTATTCCAATTACATTGAGGTGCAAACCTGTAATAAATAGGCTTATAAATCCGCCGGAGAGAGCAAGTGGAACTGAAAACATAATTGATAAAGGCTGAATAAGTGATTCAAACTGAGCTGCAATTATCATATAAACAAGAACTATTGCTACTAACATAACTAAGGCTAAATCAGAAAATGTTTCTTGTATTTGTTCTGTTTCACCGCCAAAAGTATAATCATAACCGTTTGGCATTTCATAATTTTCCAAGGCTTTAGATATATCATCAGAAACAGTCTGAACATCCCTGCCAACTACACTTCCGCTTACAGTTATTACTCTTGTTTGATTTTCTCTTCTTATGCTTATAGGACCATCTTCTATTTTTACGTCTGCAACTTCTGCAAGTGGAATTGTTCCACCTGTAGGTGTTGATACAGGCAGCATATCTAGCAGTGACATGCTTTGTCCATACATGTTATCACCCTTTAATACTACATCTAGTTCATCCCCGTCAACTTTAAATTGTGTAACAGTAGAACCTGACAATGTATTTTTTACTGCAGATCCAATCTGCGCAGTAGTAAGTCCGTATTGTGATGCAATTCCTCTGTCAGCTAAAACTTGAACCTGAGGTATACCTTCTTCATAACTTGAAGCTACTTCCCTCGTACCTTCAACATTTTCTATAATTTCTTTGAAATCATCACCGATAGTTTTTAAAGTATCCAAGTCATCGCCTTTAATGCTGATGCTAATAGCTCCTCCGTTTGAACCCATTGACATCATTGAAACTTCAGAAACGCTTATTTCAGTACCTGGAACATCTTTTGACATTGTTCTTATTTCATCACTTACTTCTTTTGCACTTTTTTCTCTTTCATTTAAATCCTTTAACATAACTATGATAGTGCCAGTGTTGGAACCGCCTCCTATACCCATGACACCACCACCGCCTGCAGATGTAAATACTGTTTCAACCTCTGGCAGTTGTTTAATTAAAGTTTGCATTTCATTCAAAACATCGTCTACCTGCTCTGTTTCTGCTCCCGCAGGAAGACTTACGCTTACATTTATTTGACCTTGATCGGCTGCAGGGAAAAACTCTGCTCCAACTGACGCTACCATTAGAATACTTACCACAAATATCGCAATACTTATACAAACTGTTATAAAGCGGTGTTTTAAACTCCAACTTAACACTTTTTTGTAAAACACTACTAAAGGTCCATGCTTTTTTTCCTGTTCTTCTTCAGATTCCAAATTTCTTACTGAAATAAGCTTTGAAGATAACATTGGAACAAGAGTCAAAGCAATAGCTAATGAACTCATTAAGGCCATTACTATAGTCATTGCAAAATCCTTGAATATAGCTGCAGCAAGGCCTCCAGTAAACACTATTGGAATAAATACTGCAACTGTAGTCAATGTTGAAGCTGTAACTGCCATTGAAACTTCATTTGTTCCATCAACTGCTGCAGTAATCCTATCCATTCCAAGATTTCTGTGTCTGTATATATTTTCAAGAACAACTATGGAGTTATCAACCAGCATACCGATACCTAGAGCCAAACCTCCAATTGTCATCATATTTAAAGTAATCTTTGTAAAATACAAGAGAACAAATGTAGTTATAATTGAAATAGGTATGGAAAGAGCAATAACCATTGTAGTTTTAATACTTCTTAAAAATATTAACAAAATAACAATAGCCAAAAACGCTCCTTGAATCGCAGTGTTTTTCAAATTATTTATAGCGAAATTTATATAATCTGCCTGGTTAAACACTGTTTCTATATTTAAATCAGGGTAATCCGCTTTTATCTTTTCTATCTCTTCATTTACATCTCTAGCTACATTTACCGTATTGCCATCTGATTGTTTCATTATTGAAATTTGAACAACATCCTGACCATTTAACCTAGTTATAGCTGTTTGGTCTTTATTTGCAAAATTCACATCAGCTATATCTCTTAAGCGAACAGTACCGCCTCTCGTTAAAGGTATGTTAATATTTCTTATTTCTTCTATTGACTTAAACTCACCTATGGTTCTTACAGTAAATTCATTGCTTCCCTTCATAACTGTTCCGCCGGGTAAATTTAAGTTTTCTGCTTGAATAATACCGGTTATATAACTAGTACTTAAATTATATCCTTTAATCATTTCTTCCTTTAAAACTATTTGCACTTCACGCTCAAGACCACCGGAAACACTTGCAGAAGCTGTGCCTTCTATTCTTTCTATTCGAGGTTGTATTACATCTTCTGCGATTTTTTGAGTAGTGCTAATGTCACCATTGCTTGATATTGCCAGTTGAATAATAGGCATGGAATTTGGGTCTAATTTCATTACAATAGGCGAAGTTGTCCCTTCAGGCAAATAGCCTTTAATCATATCAATTCTTTCTCTCATTTGAAGTGTTATTTCATCCATGTCTGAATTGAAATCAAATTGCATCAATATAATGGAACTACCTTCATTTGAAATTGAAATTATTGTATCTATATTTTCTACTGTTGCTAAAGTTTGTTCCAACGGTTTTGATACTAAGTTTTCTATTTCTTCCGGTCCTGCACCTGAATATGTTGTCTGCACCAGTACATACGGAAGCTCCATTGTTGGCAATAAATCTATATGCAACTTACTTAAGGATACAACACCTAATACAATTACTATTAAAATCATCATTGTGATTGTAACAGGTTTTTTTACTGAAAATTTAGCAAGCATGCTTATTCACCCCTTACAACCTTTATTTTGCTTCCATTATTTATGTAATCTTGACCTTTCACTATAACTTTGTCTCCGATTGTAAGACCTTCTTTTATTTCTATGTATGTACCTGTATCAAGTCCTGTAACAACTTCCTTTTCCATAGCCACATCACCATTTACTACATAAACATAGCTTTTTTCGTCTTTTTCAACTACGGCTTCAGTTTTAACTGCAAGTGTATTTTCTATTTTATCTGTTTCAAAATTCACCTTTGCAAACATGCCCGGCTTTATAAATCCATTATTTTCAAGTAATATGTTAACTGTGTAAAGATTAGTCATAATGTCTGTTGATGTGCTGATACTGTCAACCGTTGATTTCTCGCTGTAATTTGCAGAACTGATTTCTACATTAACAGGAATACCTTTAACTATTTTATTTACCATATTCCCCGGAATTCCAAGCTCAACAGTAATGCTGTCGGAATCAACAATTGTCATTGGAGGTTGAGCTGAAGTTGCAAATTCTCCTTCAACAATGCTTATATCAGATATAACCCCAGATATAGGTGCTTTAACTTCTGCATTTTCTGAAACAGATGCTGCGTTTTCGTATGCAACACGCGCTTGTTCAACACCTCGTTTTGCAGCTTCTAATGCTTCGTCTGAAGCTGCTAATTTTGCTTGATCATATTGAGTTTCAGCAATTGCACCTTCTTCATAAAGTTTTTCAATGCGTTCAAAAGATTTCTTAGCACTTTCTATCTGAGCTGCGCTTACATCATATCCTGCTTTGGCAGATTCATATGCTGCATATGCCTGATTCACCTGTTTATCTATATCATTTTTGTCCATAACAAACAATATATCATCCTTTTGTACTCTGTCCCCAACGCTCACAAATATTTTTTCTACTTTACCAGACATCATTGGAATAACATAAACATCCTTGTCTGCATATGTCTTTGCAGTCATAATATTTTCAATATGAAGTTCCATATTCTTAAGCGTTTCAATTTCCACAGCCGTATAAGTTTCTTCTGTAACCCCAGTTTCTGCATTATTGCCGCATCCAGCAAGCATTATTGTAGTACCTAATAATAATGTCAATATTTTTTTCAAAATTGCCCTCCAACATTCCTTATATTTCGACCGACCGGTCAGTTTTGATTAATTGTAGCACTTAGATAAACAAGTGTCAATGAGATTATTAAATATTTACAAAATTATTACATGTACTATAACTTCACTTCTGTAATCTTAGGAGCAATTATCATTCCATTGATTAATCTATTTTCTTTTTAAATTTTAATGTTGCAAGGACAAGAAAACATGTACCCTGAAAGCAGGATGTTGGGCATTATCATAAACATTGACAGCTAAAGTCCTACCCCAAGAGCTCCAAGTCTTTGGAGTATAAATCCTCGCTGTTGCCCATGCTGGGCGCACTAAAAAGAGAAGGGCAACGCCCTCCTCTACAATCATTATTCATTTTCTGCTTCTAATATGCTCTTGCTACATAAATCATGTATTTTGCTTCTTTGCCGCATATATGGCATTTGTTTCCCAAATTTTCTTGTTCAAATGGAATGCATCTTATTGAAGCACCAGTTTCTTCTTTTAATTTATCTTCACATTCTCTGCAGCCACACCACATCATTTTTGCAAAACCAGGTTTGTTAGGAAGATCTTTTTTATACTCTTCATAATCTTTTACAATATAAGTGTGAGCTTCTCTGTGAGCTTTTGCTTTTTCAAACATGTCTTTTTGCATTGAGTCAAGCATTTCAGATAATGTTTCATCAATATTGGATAGAGAAATAATTTCTTTTTCAAGCTTATCTCTTCTAACGGCTATTGCTTGATTGCTTTCTATATCTCTTGGTCCGATTTCAATACGAATTGGATAACCTTTCATTTCATATTGATTAAATTTCCAACCTGATGAATTTTCTGTACTATCATCAAGTTCAACTCTTATTCCCTTAGCTTTTAATAAATCATAAAGTTCATTGGCTTTTTCCAAAACTCCTTCTTTCTTTTGAGCTATTGGAATTATAACAACTTGTGTTGGAGCCATTTTTGGAGGAAGTACAAGACCTCTGTTGTCTGAGTGAACCATTATGAGTCCACCGATCAATCTTGTTGAAATACCCCATGAAGTATGGTATGGATATTCTTCCTTGCCTGATCTTCCCTGGAACTTAATATCAAAAGCTTTTGTAAAATGCTGTCCCAAGTTGTGTGAAGTTCCTGCCTGCAATGCCTGACCGTCATGCATTAATGCTTCCATTGTGTATGTTGCATGTGCACCTGCAAATTTTTCTTTTTCGCTTTTTTGACCTATTACAACCGGCATCGCCATTAAATCTTCTGCAACCTGTCTATATATATCAAGCATTTGCAATGTTTCCTTTTGAGCTTCTTCTTCTGTTTCATGAAGAGTGTGACCTTCCTGCCACAAAAATTCGGAAGTTCTTAAAAATGGTCTTGTTGTTTTTTCCCATCTAACAACACTACACCACTGATTGTACAAATAAGGAAGTTCTCTGTAAGAACTCAGCCATTTTTTATACATGTGACATATTATTGTTTCTGATGTAGGCCTGATAACAAGTTTTTCTGCTAATTCTTGATTTCCTCCTCGAGTTACCCATGCAACTTCAGGAGCAAAACCTTCTACATGTTCTTTTTCCTTGTTTAACAAACTTTCCGGTATTAAAAGAGGAAAATACATATTTTTATGACCAGTGGCTTTGAATTTTTCATCAGCGTAGCTTTGTATTTTTTCCCATAGGGCATATCCATAAGGTCTGATAACCATAAATCCCTTTACTGGGGAATAATCTACTAATTCATTTTTCAGAATTACATCTGTATACCATCTGCTGAAGTCTTCTTCCATTGGTGTAATTTCTTTAACAAAATCTTTTTCTTTCTTTGCCATAATATCTCCTTTCAAATTTCACTGTCTCGCAATACAAATTTATTTGCTCCCTCCGGTCGCATAAATAAATATATCCGCCTCTAAACAAAGAGGCGGATATCCGCGGTACCACTCTAATTGCTGTAAAATAAATTACAGCATCTCATTTTAATAAGGGTTTTGCCCTTTGGGTTGTTACTCCCAAAAACTCGGAGATGGGTTCTTTATACAGAGGGACGAAAATCTTTCACCAACAATTTTCTCTCTTTAGACCATGTACGATTACTATTTCTCTTCAAAGTCTTACATATTAAATATCATTAACATACTATATTAATTTTATATTTTTGTCAACAAATGTGGATAATAATTTCAAAAAAATAATGATGGAAAATTTTCAATGCTCATTGTTCTTCAAAATAAATACCGCCAGTTCCGGTGCTGCCATAAAACGCATTGGAATCTTAGATGTTCCCAATCCTATATTAACATACAGCTTTGTTTGTCTTGCGTTTTCGAAACTATAAATTCCTCTTGTATACTTTTCAGCCAGCAATGGAAGTAATTTTACAATTGGCAAATTTATTTGACCTCCATGGCTGTGCCCTGATAAAAATAAATCTATATTATTTTCCAACAAATAATCTACCACATCAGGTTCATGGCTGAGTACTATATTATAACTGTCTTTATCCAAATTATAAAATATTTCACTGTCATAATCTCCAAAAATCGAATCATCCATTCCTATTATATTTATATTGTATTGTTCCAATGCCGATTTTTCATTAATAAGTAATTCAAACCCGCTGTTTTTCATTATTTGTTTATATATATTTTCAGCTCCTCCTCCGTAATCATGGTTTCCGTATATAGCATATTTAAACGGAGCTTTAATTGAACCTAATGTTTCCCATATTTCATATATTTTGTCCTTGTTCTCATAAGTATCATATCTATCTATTAAATCACCGGTAAAAACAACTATATCCGGATTTTGTTCATTTATTTTACTTACTGTTCTTTTTAAATCTTCTATAACAAAATACTCTGAAACATGAGTATCAGTAAATTGAAGAATTTTTATTTCATCCATA
>NZ_JAWQJF010000038.1:0-13549 GCF_033447055.1 Sedimentibacter sp. | reverse complement strand
TTCAGGCTCTTCCCAATTGTGGTAAACTTCTTGAACGTCGTCGCAATCGTCCAATGCATCAATTAATCTTTCAAGATATTTAACATTTTCTTCATCTTCTATTTTAACCGTAGTTGCAGGGATGTAAATAATATCACCCTTAATGTTAGTGTATCCTGCTTCTTTCAAGGCGTGTAATACTTTAATGAAGTCTTCAGGTGTTGTTGTAATTTCATAGCTGTCATCTTCTGTTTCAAAGTCTTCAGCTCCTGCTTCTAAAGCTTGCATCATGAGAGCTTCTTCATCTATAGAGTCGCTTAATTCAATTTCAATGATACCCTTTCTGCTGAACAGGTAACCTACACAACCTGTTGTTCCAAGGTTTCCGTTATTCTTTGAAAAATAATGTCTTACATCAGCAGCTGTTCTATTTTTATTATCTGTCAAGCATTGAACCATGAATGCTGTACCGCTTGGTCCATAGCCTTCATAAGTAATTGTTTAGAAATTTTCGCCTGATGCTGCTGCTAAGCCTGTTTTTATTGCTCTATCTATATTGTCATTAGGCATATTTTGTGATTTAGCTTTTTCTATTGCTGTTGCCAATGATGAATTATAGTTCTGATCCGGACCGCCCTCTCTTACAGCTACTGTAATGTATCTTGCCAACTTAGTAAAAATCTTACCTCTTTGCGCATCTGCTTTACCTTTTTTATTTTTTATAGTTTTCCATTTTGAATGACCTGACATGTTTCCTCCTTACTATTCTACACATTTAATATAACAACGTATTTTACCACATAATTTTTAATAATTCAAATATTTTGCATTAATTTATGCATTATTTTTATCCTATTATTTTCCCATCCTTTATGGAATAAAAAAACGCCTGTCCAATAGATACTTCAGCTTTTCCGCTTGTTATTTCCATTATAAGATTGTTGATTTTATCAGTTTCTCCTTCTTTTACTGCAAGATTAAAAACAACCTGTCCAGCATATACTTTATCCTTGACAATGAATTCATTTTTCATAAGCTCATTGTCCATTTTACCAAGTAGTGTGTAATCAATAGAAAATGACACGTCATAATACAATTCCTTATCTATTATTATGCCGCTTTCAAGCCCTATTTTTGCCCCCTTGGTGTAAGCCCTGACCAAACCTCCTGCCCCAAGAAGAACTCCTCCAAAATATCTTGTTACCACAACAACCACATTTTTCAAGTTTTCCTGCATTATTACATTCATTATTGGCATGCCGGCGGTACCTGATGGTTCCTTATCGTCCGAATACCTTTGAATACTTGAATTTTCTCCTATGACGTAGGCAAAAACATTGTGTGTCGCATCCTTGAATTCTTTTCTTATTTTTTCTATGAATTCAAGAGCTTCTTCTTCATTTGCAACAGGTGAAGCCGAACCTATGAATTTCGACTTGTTTATAATTATTTCATCTCTTCCGACTTTATGAATAGATTTATAATTACTCATTCTTAACTCCAATTATATAATTTTCATACTGCTCAATTTCATTGTCATACATAAGAGCTTCAAAAGTTACCCCTTCACCGTCAAATTCAACATTTTCTGTCTTTCTGTTTTCATATAGCCAATAGTAACTTTTTAAATCATTGTTTGGAATTTTCAAGAAATAGTTGCTCTTGCTTCCGTTAATTTTAAAATCCACCGTCTCTAGAAGAACATCAATATTATATTTGGTTTTAGCTGATATATATAAGATATCATTTGATGGAATAGTTGTTATTTTATCATTTATAATTTTATCTATTTTGTTATAAACTGTTATTACAGGTATTTCCTTACCTATAATTTTTTCAACAAGTTTTGTTGTTGTTTCTTTGTGTATTTGCAAATTTTCATCATTAATATCTATCAAATGAACGATTAAATCTGCATACTTTATTTCTTCTAAAGTTCCTTTAAATGCTTCCACTATTTGTGTAGGAAGTTTTTTTATAAAACCTACTGTGTCCGAAAAAACAGCTATTTTACCGCCAGGTAATCTGACTTTTCTAAGTTCTGTGTCCAAAGTTGCAAAAAGCATGTCTTTTGCAAATACTTTTTTAAGCTCTGCTTCCTCTTCGCTGTATTCACTCTCCATAAGAGCATTCAGCAAAGTTGATTTACCTGAATTTGTATACCCGACAATTGATATAATAGGAACCTGATCCTTCATTCTCTTTTTTCTTTTTGTTTCTCTGACTTTTCCTAATTCATTAAGCTGGTTTTGTATATCTGTAATTTTTTCTTTTATTCGTCTCCTGTCCAGTTCAAGCTTTTGTTCTCCTGGACCTTTCGATCCAATTCCTCCCCCAAGCCTTGAAAGATTATTGTTTAGTCCTATAAGCCTTGGAAGACTATATTTTAATTGGGCAAGCTCCACTTGAAGCTGGCCTTCTTTTGTGATTGCTCTCTTGGCAAATATATCAAGTATCAGGTTTGTCCTGTCTATAACTTTTGCATCCACTTGTTCTTCAATATTTCTTATTTGAGAACCGCTTAATTCATCATTGAAAACAACTGTGTCTATTTCAAGTTCCTTCACATAATTAGAAATTTCTTCCAGCTTTCCCTGTCCTACGAAATATCTGTTATCTATACCTTGTCTATTTTGGATGATACTTGAAATTACAACACCATCTGCTGCTTCAACAAGCTGTCCCAGCTCCTCCATGTCGTTTTCTTCTGCATCGTTTGATGATAATTGCACTGCAACTAACAAACATCTTTCCTTATCCATGTATCCTCCGAGTATATTTATACTTAATTTTAACATACTTATTATCTATATGTACATACATAAATATACTACCACAAATTTGTTTTTGCAAGTATTTACTGTTCTTTAAACAAATAAGGGAAATTCGTATATGAGTCCGGAACATCTCCAACTATAACTATTTCAGCTATCAATACATTATTTCCAACCGTAGTTGTGCTTGTATTAACAGGACTTATAACACATATATCAACATCGACTGTTATGTATATTTTATATCTTGTCTGATTTATTCCTGATTCAGCAAATTCTGTAACAAAATCAACCAATACGCTTCCCTGATGAAGTATTGTAAACTTTAATTCCGGTCCTTTGCTCGCAAGAAGCTGGTTGTCAAGTGCTGTAAACAACGGAACTGAAAAAAACTGATTTTCCAAATTAACTATTTTTTGCTGTACATTTTTTGCTATATTGGAAGAAATGGTATTCATTGCCATGGCATCCGTTCTAATCATATTAACCCGTCCTTCTTTGTCATAATTTGGTATTAATATTTGTTCCTTTAAAGTGTTTTTATTTAATTCTTCTCTGACTGTATCATTTATTATTTGTGTTGCAATTACTTTAGCTTTCACCTCACAAATTGAAACCAAGGTAGGTTTTATATTAACCTCTACATAGTAGTATGCAATTAGAGTAAAAAACATTATAACAAGCAATATAAACTTAATGAATGTTCTTTTCCGACTTTTCAACTATTGATTTCACTTCCTTTCTATTATATAATATGTAAGAACTTTAAAACTTTGACAATATTACATTGATTTGTGATATACTAGTGATGCATTTCTAACGGAGGTTTATATGTCAAAAGAAAATAAAAAAAGCTTGGAAATAATAGAGAGCAAAAACGAAGATAACAACAATATTAAAAATAAAAAGAAAAGGCGAACAAAAAAGAAAATAAAGGTTGCACTTAGAATAACACTTCTTCTAACTCTTATAGCCATGATTGTAGTGGGCGGTGCAGTGACAGGGATGGTTATTGGAATTGTAAAAAGTGCTCCTGAAATCGATCCAACAAATGCACTTACAACACTTACTGAAAGTTCAGTAATAGTTGATGAAAACGGAAATATCATTGAACAAATACATGATCCTAATGAAAACAGAGAAATTGTGAAATTAAATGACATTCCTGTTTATTTGCAGGATGCTTTTATAGCTATAGAGGATCATCGTTTTAATGACCACTTTGGAATAGATATTCAGCGTATTGCTGGCTCTTTATTGCACAATGTTAAAGTTGGTGATCCAACAGCTCAAGGTGCAAGTACAATTACTCAACAGTTAGTTAAAAACTTATATCTCACGAACGAAAAATCATGGGAACGTAAAATTAAAGAAATCTACCTTGCAATTCAAGTGGAGAGAAAACTTTCAAAAGAGCAAATTTTAGAAAATTATCTAAACACAATTCCTCTTGGTCAAAGTTCATACGGCGTTCAAACTGCAGCTTACACTTATTTTTCCAAAAAAGCCAGTGAATTAACATTGGCAGAAAGTGCACTGCTTGCCGGAGCTGCAAAAAGTACTGTTTACTACGCTCCATTCAACCGATATGATTTAAAAGATATAAATGATATTCCTGAAGAAAATATCGTTGGATATGTGTATATAGGCTCGGTTCAATACGCATGTGTATATAATCAAAATGCCATTGACAGACAGCATGTCATTTTAGACAGGATGCTGGATCTTGGTTTTATAAATCAAGAAGAATAAGATGGTGCCATGGCAGAAGATATGCATGTTGCATTAAAGCCAGGGCAAACAAAAATAGAAGGAATATCTTCGACATCAATGGATTATGTCAAAGAAAAAGTTGTTGAAGATTTAATGACAACACAAAGCATGTCTTATGAAGAAGCAGAAAACTACATATATAAAGGCGGCTTGACAATTACTACAACTATTGATGTTGCAATGCAAAAGTCACTGGAAAATTCTTATGCTAATTTTTCCACCCTGTTCTTGGGAGCAACACCTACGGGAGATAAACCTGTTGCACAAGACTGGAGATATTTTAAATGGGCAGATGGACAGGGAACTGGCTCCCTTGATTCGGGACTAAACATTTTAGATGAAAATGGCCAGCTTATTTACTACGCTAAAGAAAATATAATGGATGAAAACAACAGTGTTTATTTGAATCCGGATGAATACAGCTTTGAAGAAAGCGGAAACTTAGTAATCAGCTCAAAAAAATTTGATATATACGCTGCAACAATCGATATAGTAGATGCTTACACAGTTGATGATAAGCTAAATTTTGTTTCTCACAATATAGGAGCACTTAATGTCGGTAACAACTATGAAGTAATTGAGAAAAAAGGAACTAAAGGTAGTTTCAAAATACAAAAAAGTTATTTAGATAAAAATCCTGAAATGTTTGATATTGGAAGTGATAATATACTAAAAATTCCGGCTGGATATTTCTTCTTCCAGGAAGATGGTATTGTTCAGCCCCAATCAGCAACTGTAATCATGGATTACAGAACAGGAAAAATAAAAGCTATGATTGGCGGAAGAGATATCGAAGGAAGCAAGACATTTAATCGTGCCGCAGATGCTACAAGACAACCAGGCTCTACTATAAAGCCTTTATCTGTTTACCTTCCTGCTCTTGATCTTGGATATTCAGCAGCTTATATTTTAGATGATTTGCCAAAATACAATGAAAACAATGAAAGATGGCCTAAGAACTGGTATGAGTACAAAGATATTAAATACTGGGGTATAACCACTCTTCGTAAATCAATAGAACAATCAATAAATACAAATGCAGTTACTATGCTTGAAACCATAGGAACAGATGCATCGGTTGATTCACTCTCAAAACTTGGATTAATTGATTCTAAAAATCCTGAAAATGATTCATTTATATCACCTGCAGAAAATAATGCATACAACGATGTAAATTTAGCATCTCTTGCCTTGGGAGGATTAACAAAAGGATTTACTCCTTTGGCAATGACTGCCGCTTATGGTGCAATAGCAAACGACGGAATTTATATTGAACCTATTTCTTATACAAAAGTTGTGAACAGCAAAGGCGAAACTATTTTAGAGAAAATTCCCGAAACTCATGTGGTTGTAAGCCCTGAAGTTGCTTCATTAATGAAAGATATTTTAAGGACTACCGTCAGTCAGGGACTTTCATACAGAGCAAAATTACCGGCTCAAATGGGTATTGAAGTAGCTGGTAAAACCGGAACGACTCAGGCTTGTGGAGATTTTTGGTATGTTGGCTTTTCGCCATACTATGTTGGAGGAATTTGGGTTGGAAATGACAACGTACAAATGAAACTTTCTGGTGACAGCGGCGCCAACGCAAGGCTGTGGAGCGGAATAATGACACCTATTCATGAAGGCTTGGCTCCTGCAAAATTTGAATTGAATCCAAATTTAATACCTGTCCAGGTATGTGCACAGTCAGGAAAACTACCTTCTGACCTATGTTCTCAAGACCAAAGAGGAAGTCAAATAATCACTGAATATTTTATTCCTGGAACTCAGCCTACAGAAACATGCGACGTACATGTCAAAGCTGAAGTGTGCACAAGTTCAAATTTATTGAAATCTGCATATTGTCCCGGCGATTTAATTGAAGAGAGAGTATTTGTTTTAAGAAATCCTTTGTATGATCCCGAAGCCAAATCTGAAAATTATGAAGCTAAAAAACTTTATCAGCAAATATTAGAAGACAAAGTCACTTTTTCATCAGATGAATTGCAACAAATTTATTTAGGCCAAGTTACTTTTGACGAAAACGGCCAAATAACACACGTTTTAGGAATAGCAATTTCTGATTTGAATTATACAGGTCTTTTGACTGAAGATTACAAATACCAGATACCAACTAAAACTTGCACTTACCACACGAAATGGCATTATGACCAGTGGTTAAACAATCAAAATCAAGATAATGACAATGACCAAGAGAACAATGAGAACGGAAATGGTAACGGTGGCGCATTAGAAGATATAATTAATGATGTAATAGAAAATACTCAAGATTCTGATGAAGTTCCAATAGACGATATAATAGAGTCAATTTCAAATTAAAACAAAAATAGTTTAGGCTTCAATTGGAGCCTAAACTATTTTTATTTTTGTAATTATTTATTGCCTTTTGGATTAAAAACCACAGCAACTATGTAACCAAATAACAGTGCTGCAGCAACACCTGGTGCCGTCCTAATAACACCTCCGCTTAATGCACCCATAAATCCTTTTGACGCAGCTTCTTCAATAGCACCCTTTGCAAGAGTATTACCAAACCCTAAAAGTGGTACAGTAGCACCTGAATAAGCTATTTCAATTAATTTATCATATATACCAAAATAACCTAGAATAGCACCAGATACAACTAAAAAAACCAACAAGTAAGCATTGTTTTTCTTGAATGTATCAATAATAATTTGACCGATAACACATATAATCCCCCCTACTACAAAACTCATTAAATAATTCATACAATCTCCTCAATTTTCAATTCCAATACAATGGGCAATACCAGGTATACTTTCTCCCTGCAATGTTGCTGTTGGAGAATGAAGTGCTCCTGTAGATGTAAACAAGAGTTTATTTATTTCATTATTTAGCAATTTCTTGAATAAAAATGATCCAAATACGGTTGCTGAACAGCCACAGCCGCTTCCCCCAGCGTGTACATCTTGTTTTTCTATATCAAAAATAATTGTGCCGCAGTCATCATATTTATCTTGTATGCTCATTTTATCTTCAATAAACATTTTATTTACGATACCTTTGCCGACAGTACCTAAATCTCCTGTCGTTATTAAATCATAATTCACTCCGGTATCCATCATGTGTTGCTTTATTGAATCATATGCAGCCGGAGCCATTGCCGCCCCCATATTGTTAGCATCTTTAACACCTAAATCAGTTATTTTTCCAAAAGTCACATTTTTAACTCTAGGGCCACTTCCTTTATTTGAAAGCCATACAGCTCCTGAGCCTGTCACAGTCCACTGCGCTGACATATGTCTTTGCCCTCCCATTTCAAGAGGTAATCTGTATTGTCTTTCTGCACTGCAGAAATTACTAGAGGTAACACATATAATGTTTTCGGCGAATCCTCCGTCGATAATCAACGAACCTAAACCCATTGTCAAAGCCA
Organism: Sedimentibacter sp.; assembly: GCF_033447055.1. Classification (GTDB taxonomy): domain Bacteria; phylum Bacillota; class Clostridia; order Tissierellales; family Sedimentibacteraceae; genus Sedimentibacter. The sequence goes on along the minus strand of NZ_JAWQJF010000038.1, from coordinate 5,623 downwards.
TGGTTGAACATGCTCCGTACACTCCTATATATGGTAACTGCAAATCTCTTGCTGCAAAAGAAGAAGATGTTATTTGATTTAACAAATCTCCTGAAATCAATAGATCAATATTACTTTTTTCTAATTTATTCCTCTCCATCAATTTTTCTACTGCAGTTTTTTGAAATTTTAATTCACATTTTTCCCAGGAGTCTTCTCCCCACAAGTCATCATTTACAATCATATCAAACTTATCTTTCAGCGGACCTTCTCCTTCTTTAGCTCCAACTATTGTATATACATCTCTTATAAATACATCATCTTTTATTTTAAATGTTTGTTTGCCAATCTTTTTCAACTTATTACCATCCTTACATTAAAACATTTGCCTATTATCTTAAAATTATAAAACAAGACTCAACAATCCAGCTATAAACGAAGTTAAATAACCAAAGACCAATACAGGTCCTGCTAATTTAAATATATTGGCAGCTGTTCCCAAAATATATCCCTCTCTTTTATATTCCAGTGCAGGCGATACTACAGAATTAGCAAAACCTGTTATTGGAACAACCGTTCCTGCTCCTCCGTATTTTCCCAATTTATCATACCATCCAATTCCAGTAAGTATTGCACTCAATGCTACTAAAACTACAGAAGCCATTGACCCTGCATCTTCTTCACTTACGCTGAAACCTGATATAAACATATTTTTAATTATTTCACCTAAAAGACAAATTGCTCCTCCAAAAATAAATGCAAAAAAACAGTTTTTCAATATTTTATTTTTTGGTGTAAATTCATCTACAATTTGCTTATAATTATTTTTATTATATTTCATATTTCCCCCTATAATAAAATTGCACTTTCAGGTATTTTTTTTATTGATCTATCAATGCTGTTTCCAAAATAAATAGCTGTAAAACTAATGCCCAATAATATTACTAATAAAAATATCTTTTTTTTCATATAAATCACCTCATAAGTATTATTTACAAAATTTATTTTTGAATACTAAAAAAAATCACTATAAGTACCTTTTTTAATATTAACTGTTAAATTTTATCAGTGATTTGCGAACTTAATTATTTAAAATTACAGCATTCTAAAATTAATTGCTTCTAAATTTTCTCTTGAAATAAAAAAAAGAATTTTATGTTGTTAATATAAGTAATTTTAAAGAATACATTTACTTATTAAAACTAAAAAATCTTAACCATATAATAATATGGCTAAGACCTTTAAATTAATAAACTTTTTTATAATATATTATTTTTTTGAACTTATTGTTTTTCTCATTATTACTTTTGTTCCCACATCTTTTTCTGATAAAACCACAAGCTCGTCCATAAATGTCTCCATAACAGCAAATCCCATGCCTGAGCGTTCCAATTCCGGTTTTGTTGTAAATAATGGTTCTTTAGCCATTTCTACATTTACTATTCCACATCCGAAATCCTCGATTATAATTTCAACCATCTGACCCTTGAGTCTGCACTGAATTTCTATTTCTCCTACACTATTTTCATAACCATGAATAATTGCATTTGTAACCGCTTCCGAAACAGCAGTTTTTATATCGGATATTTCCTCAATAGTTGGATTTAAACTGGAACAGAATGCTGCAACTGCCGCTCTTGCAAAGGATTCATTTGTAGAATAGCTTGGTATTTTAATATATACGTAATTATTTTGCATCTTATCCCCCTATTTAATGTTAATAATTTTACCTATACCGCTCATGTCAAGAATTTTTCTGACTTTTTTGCTTGCATTTACTATCTCAATGACTCCATTGCGCTTTCTAAAAACTTTGTAACGTCCTATTACAAACCCAATACCTGAGCTGTCAATGAAATCAAGACCTTTTAAATCTATTACTATTTTATTGTATCTTTCGTCTTTAATTTTTTCATCAATTATAACTCTTGTTTCATCTGCACTGTGATGGTCTAAATCGCCTTTTAACTTGATTGTCACAACTTGACCTGATTCAACAAATTCTAAATTCACTCTTACCAAATCCCTTCTATTTAATGTACAAGCTATTATACTATTTTAAAAAGGATTTTTCCTTGACTTGTTTTGTTATAATTTGTCGATTAATATGTTAATTACATGAAATTAATTATTTACTATATTTATAAATAAGGAAGCAATATTGAAAATTCCGAACCCTTACCAAGAGTACTCTTTACTTTAATTTTACCCTTGTGACCTAAGACAATAATTTTAGCTATGGATAATCCAAGTCCATGCCCTCCTATTTCTTTGCTCCTTGACTGTTCAGCACGGTACAACCTTTCAAATATTTTTTCCAAGTCCTTTTTTTCAATGCCAATTCCTGTATCTTCTATCTTTATTACATAGTAATCATCTTGTATGAAGCTCGATACCATAATGTATCCATCCTGAGGAGTAAATTTCATGGCATTATCAATTAATATTCTTATTGCTTGTTTTATTCTTTTTATATCACCGTATATGTTTGCATCTTCATAAAACTTGAAATACAGTTTGTGTTTTGAATCTATCATTTTTGTTTCTTTTTCAATTTCATTGAGTATCAAGGAAATTTTGAAATCCTCTTTTGTATATGTCAACGTGCTTTTGTCGCTCCTTGCTATGAACAAAAGCTTTTCTATTAGATCCTGCATGCTTTCTGTTTCATTTTTTATGGCACTTATGGATTCCTCCAAAACGGCTTTATCGTTTTTACCCCACCTATCAAGCATATTTACATATCCTTTTATTACGGCAATAGGTGTTCTTAATTCATGAGAAGCATCAGAAACAAATTGCTGCTGTGTTTTATATCCTTCTTCAATTCTATCCATCATTTCATTGAACGTTTGCGACAGCTCTTTTAATTCATCCTGTGTTCCTTTTATGTCTAGCCTGGTATTAATGTTGTTAACTGTAATGGTCTTTGTTATTTCTGTCATGTTTTTAATAGGGCCGATTAGTTTGTAACTTGTTCCTGATACAATGGGAACGAAAAGAAAAAGTCCTATTGCACCTGAAATCATAACCAAAAATATAATTCTTTCAGCATCGTTTATCAAATTTATAGCATTGTAGCTTACATTTACATAGTAAGTTGAATAATTGTAAATAAAGCTTGATGAATAAATATATTCTCTGTTGTAAAATAATTTTTCTAAGATTGTAATTATATTGTCTGAATACCTTTTTTGTGAATTAGGCGGATAAACTGCATTTAAATTGTTATCATAAATTTCAATTGAACTAATTCTGTTTTCTTCGATTTTGTAATCAATATTGCTCAAATCAGGGAACGCACTTTCAATTTCACTAATATCATCTGCAATTGTATCATTTTCAAATTTTTCAAATTCAAATATTAAATAACCTGCAGAAGTTATTAATGCAACTATCAACATGATTACAATATAAATAAAAAAATAGGATGTTGAAATTTTAAAAGCAATAGAAAATTTAAATCTTTTAAAAATATTTATAAAAAAAGTTGCTGTTAATTTAAAAGGATAAAGAAGTATATAAATTATTGCTTTAACTATAGATTTTATCATAAGGAATCCTTTAATCGCGTATTATATAGCCCACACCTCTGACTGTTTCAATAAAATTAACATTGTATTTTTGATCAATTTTGCTTCTTAAATATCTTATGTAAACATCAATAATATTTGTATCCCCAAAATAATCATATCCCCAAACTTTATCTAATATTTTTTCTCTGGTTAACACAATGTTTTTATTAATCATCATAAATTCCAACAATTCAAATTCTTTTTTTGTTAAATCGATGTGTTCATTGTCATATTCTACTTTGTAATTGTTCTTTGAAAGTTTCAGCTTCCCTATTTCCAACAATAAAGCTTCATCTTTGTCCTTATTAATGTTTTTCCTTTTCAGAAGCACCCTGATACGCGCTAAAAGTTCTTCTACAGCAAATGGCTTAGTCATATAGTCATCTGCACCAATATCAAGACCTGTTACTTTGTCTGATATATCATCTTTAGCAGTAAGCATTATAACTGGAACTTCCGATGTTTGTCTTAACCTTCTGCAAACCTCTATTCCGCTTAAGCCGGGAAGCATCAAATCCAGAATTATCAAATCCACATCAGGTAATTTGCCTTTTTCGAGCCCATCTCTTCCATTGTTTGCTATATCAACATCGTATCCTTCATATTTTAGTTCCAATTCCAAAAATCGTGCTATTTTATGTTCATCTTCAACTATTAGAATTTTCTTTTTATCCATAGCACACCTCGTTTTTATATTATTATACTGCTAATAATCTTAAATATCAATTATTTAAATGAGTATCAATTATATATCTTATTCACGTTTCAATTTAATTATATATAAATATTAAATATTTGGGTTGTTAATCAATAATAAAAGGGACTGTTGCATTAGTGATTATTATCGTGTCATTTTGAGGGCTTAAACCGAAGAATCTCATAATTTAAACAGATGAGATCCTTCGCTATCGCTCAGGATGACACAAATATGCTAAATGCAACAGTCCCTTTGTTATTCAATAATTATTTCATTGTCATCAGAATCTTGGCTATTATTCTGAACCACTTCATCTTCTGAAATTATTTCTTCTGATTTAACTTTTATTTTTTCAACAGTTTCTTTCATGTTTCTTTTTAAACTATTTACATTAACTGAATTTTTATCTCTATAAATTTTAATTTTGCAAGATGTTATTATGGCCAAAATAAATCCAAATAACACAACCCAAAATGCCATTATAAATGTAACTAAAACCAATGCTAAAGGTATGTTTATAAGGGTATCACTTTCTTTATTCTTCACTGATAATTTCAAAGATAAAAGTCTGTTTGCAAAGTTGGTGAAATTGCCCTTGCTTTCATTTTTTCTACCCTTTTTCTTTTCAAGTTCTATTATTGATTTAATTAAATCACCGTCATTTTTCTCCAATGTACTTTTTGCTTCTTCATAACTCACGTTTACCCTATTTCTCAGTTCATCTATTTGTTCTAATGTAACTTTCATTTTACCCTCCAAATTATTTATTTATTTTTTAATATAGCAACAATATACAGCTATCGAATTAATCTTGTTTTAGCATTATATTAAAATAAGATTAGAATTAAATGAAATATATTAAGATATTAATTAAATCAATTTTTACCAGCAGTATATTTACTTTTTTAGACATAACAATGCTCCTAAATTTTTATTTTTTTTGACAAATATTTAAATTGTGATACAATAATTTTCGGTACATTATTACTAATAAATAATAGGAGCAAAAAATTGGAATTATATAAAGCAAAAATTAAATCGGCAAAAAATTATGTAAGAACTTTTTTAAGGTGGGTCTTTTTAGCGACCATAACAGGACTTATTGGAGGAATTATCGGAACATCATTTCACATAAGCGTTGAAAAAGTAACAGAATTTCGAATGGCAAACAACTGGATAATATTATTTTTACCAATTGGCGGAATTGCAATAGCAGCACTTTATAAATTGTTTCATATGAACGACTCTACTGGAACAAATCAAATAATTAATTCTATTCGTACAAATGAACATGTTCCTATAGTTTTAGCACCTCTTATTTACATAAGCACTATTATAACCCATTTATTCGGAGGATCAGCCGGAAGGGAAG
>NZ_JAWQJF010000037.1:0-5008 GCF_033447055.1 Sedimentibacter sp. | reverse complement strand
TCTATTAAGTGATACAGTAAATCAAAAGGACCTTGAAATACATTTATATTTACGGAATACTCCATTTTTCATCCTCTGTTATTTTATGATGTTCTCTAATGTGTTTTTTAAATAAAATTTAATCAGACCTTCCTTTTCAACATTTTTTTCGGGATAAAGATTATATTCACCAAGAACCTGACCTTCTTTGTACAATATTGCTTTACCTATGGATACATCTTTGTCTAAAGGAGCTTTTAAATTTTTATCTATTACATATTCTAAATTAAAATCCTCAACCTTGCAATTACTTTCTGTAAAATAATATACATTTTCTTTACTTACAACATTAAAAGTGTCAGTCTTACCGCAAAAAACAGACGAAGTAATTATAGAATCACCTTTTTTGTGAAAAACAAGGTTTTTATAATTAGCAAATCCTTCATTAAGAAGTTTTTGAACTTCATTAAATCTAATTTTAGTAGTGTCACAACCCAATACTACGGCAATTAGTGTTGTATCATTTCTTCGGGCAGTTGCAGACAAACAATACTTAGCCTCATTTGTGAAGCCTGTCTTGCCGCCTAAAAGGCCGTCATAATTATTTATAAGTCTGTTTGTATTAACTAAAACCTGTTCTGAATCTTTTTCCTTACCCACATAAACAGAATCCATCCAAGTAAGCAGATATTCGTTAACATAATTATACTTCAGTAACTCTTTTGTCATAATTGCGATATCATTAGCTGTTGTTAAATGTTCAGGTTCTGGTAAACCTGTAACATTGACAAAATTTGTGTTACTCATTCCAAGTTCTTTAGCTTTATCATTCATTGCTTTTACACAACCTTCAACTGAACCGTATAAAAATTCTGCCATAGCAACAGATGCATCATTTGCAGAACGCATGGATATTGCTTTCAGCATGCTTTCAACATTCTGAGTTTCATATGCTTCTAAATATATTTGGCTTCCACCCATTCCAGCTGCATATTCTGAAACAGTTAATTCTTGTTCAAGAGTAACTTCTCCACTTTCCATTTTTTCTGATATTAACAATAGAAGCATTATTTTAGTAATACTTGCCGGTGGCATTTTGTCATTGCTGCTTTTTTCAAAAAGCACCCGACCGTCATCTGCATTTATTAAAATTGCAGAACGAGACTGCAAACTTTCAGCTTCAATGCCGTATACAGGAACTGATATTACATATGTCACCATAAGAACCAAAAAAAATAATACGGCTAAAAATTTCTTCATAAAAATTACCTCCTTTTTATGAATTATAATAACCATATTTTCCTAAACTATACGTTAGTTTAACTGCAAACATTTTGTCGAAATTATAGTAATTAAGTCTATTTCCTAGAAAATCATTTCAATATATTTCCCATAACACTGGTTCCTTCTAAATCATTTTCAATATTTAACATATCCAATATTGTTTTTCCTATGGATGCATATGTGTCAATTATTCCAAGGTTGTTATTTCCTTTAATATTTTTCCCGAAAATAATTAACGGTATATATTCCCTTGAATGATCAGTGCTTTCTGTTGTTGGATCACAACCATGATCAGCAGTTATTATAAGCACATCATCATCTCTGAGATTTTCAATAATTTCCGGAAGTCTATCATCAAAATATTTTAAGGCATCAGCATATCCCAAGACATTGTTTCTGTGGCCATAAATCATGTCAAAATCAACAAGATTAGTAAATATTAAGCCTTCAAAATTTTCTTTTATGGCAGAAATCGTTGCCTCGATGCCTTCATGATTATTTTTTGTATGATTTGATCTTGTTATTCCTTTATTGACAAAAATATCTTCTATCTTTCCAATAGCGTATACTTGTTTATTATTATTTTTTACATAATCAAGCAATGTGTCTTTTGGTGGAACTAAAGAAAAATCTTTCCTATTACTTGTTCTAGTGTAATTATTTTCATTTCCAGTAAAAGGTCTTGCAATAACTCTACCTACTCCATGTTCTCCTTGAAGCAAAACTCTTGCTGTTTCACATATTTTATAAAGTTCGTCAAGGGGGACTACTTCTTCATGTGCTGCTATTTGAAATACTGAATCTGCTGATGTGTAAACAATCAGGCTGCCAGTATCAACGTGTTCCTTGCCTAAAACTTTAATGATTTCAGTTCCTGATGCAGGATAATTTCCAATTGTTTTTCTTCCAACTTTTTTTTCGAATTCCTTTATAAAACTATCCGGAAATCCATTGGGATATGTTGGGAATGGTTGTTCCAATATTATGCCGCTTATTTCCCAATGACCTGTTGTTGTGTCTTTTCCTTTTGATTTTTCATTGCATTTTGCTACAGTACCTGTATAGCTGTCAGTTGAATTTATATCTTCAAATCCATTCATATGCAAAAGGCCAAGTTTTTCTAAATTTGGCAATGAAAAATTCTCAACATTTTTATATATGTTTTTTATTGTATTGCTGCCTACATCACCATAATCTGCTGCATCTGGCAATTCTCCTGCTCCAACGCTATCTAATACTATTAAAACTGCTCTATTTATCATATGCTTCTCCTATTTTTATTAATATATTTTTGTCATCCTGTATCCTTTAATCGTCTTGCGCATCGTTTTGCAATAATATCCTTCGCTTCTCTCAGGATAAGCGACTGACACCAAATCAAAGATTTGGGTCATCTGCTTATATTATACTCTCGGAAATGTCTTTTTAAACACTTCCAGAGATTTAAATTCTACACTGTTTAAATAATTTTGAGTTGCTGCAAAACTAGAAAGTCCCATTAATTCCTGTACTGTTTTTAAATCGGCACCGTGGGATAAAAGATGTACAGCAAAAGAATTTCTTAATATTTGAGGAGACAATTCTTTTTTAAAATTTACTTTCTTCTCGTAATATTTCAAGATTTTCCATATACCCTGTCTTGATATTGGTTCTCCCGAAATATTAATAAATAAAAATTCAACATCTTCTTTACATTTTATATTTCTGAAATTGTTCAAATAAGTTGTTATTGCATTCTTTGAATACTGACTCAGCGGAACAATTCTTTCTTTGTTTCCTTCAATATTAATAATGCCTGCATTTAAATTCAAATGGTTAACTTTTATATTGATAAGTTCAGTTACTTTTATTCCGGATGAATATAAGAGCTCGAGAATTGCACTGTCTCTACTCCCTTTGAATGTTGTTATATCTGCGAGTTTCATCAATTGTGTTATATCATCCTCAGATAATATAGCAGGTGTTTTTTTAATTTGTTTTGGACTGTGAATGCTTGTGGCAGGGTTATCATCAATTATTTTTTCCTTTTTTAAAAATTCAAAAAAGTTTTTCAATGCAGAAATAGTTCTAGATATAGTTGATGAACTTTTACCATGTTTTTGTAGATTTACAAGATATGTAAGTATTTGAGCTTTTTTTGTTTTGGATATATCCAGCCCATAATCATTTAATAAATAATCTTTAAAACTGTTGATATCATAAATATAGGAACTGACTGTATTTGCACTCAAATGTTTTGAATCTAGATATTGTTTATAAATTTTAATATTATTTTCCATTACCTCACCAACAATCTGCTTATTATTAATATATAATAGCTGTAGCCAAGACTGTATGCCACTACTATTAAAAGGTATATTAATGAAATTTTAATATAACTGCTTACAATTATATCAAATTTGTGGGAAATAGTCTCTATGTTTTTTGCCTTTTTTGTATATTTCGCTATGGAACTTGAAATAAATGTAAAATAAAACAAAAGTGGGAAGAGTATAAAATAATCTGTAAATGTAAGCATGAAATATTTCATGTCCATTTTTACAGTCCTTATTAAATATATTACTGATAATCCATAATAAATGCTGGTGAAACAAAACAAAGCATTTATTATTTTATTTTGACCTATGCAAGTCAACAAAATAATTGCTATAAAGTAAATTATATTTCTTTTTATTATAATTATTAAAATATCAATGTATTTCATTTTACTAATGATTTCATAATCTATAGTTGCATTGCTTGATTGCCCTGTTATAAAATAAACCAATGCAGACAATACAAGCGAAATGAAAAAGATTAATATTAATGTTAAGAATCTTTTATTTTCTGAAGCAACCAATTTCTTTAGTGTATTGTTCATAAAAAAAACCTCCTGTAAGCTTTATATAATATATGCTTGTACAGTAGGTTTAATTCTAATTTATAATTCAATAACTAGTTATTATATGTATTCATCCAATACAATAATCCTATTAATGTCTTGCTGTCAATTATTCGACCTGTTTCCATCATTTTTTTAACTTCTTCTTTACCCACAGATATTGTTTCAATAAATTCATCTTCATCAAATTTTGTAGATGAAAATGTCAAATTTTTGGCTTTGAACAAATAAATTTTCTCATTAGTAAATCCCGGTGAAGAATAGAACTCATAAATTTGATTTATCTCATCAGCTATGTATCCGGTTTCTTCTTTAAGTTCTCTTAAAGCACATTCTTCTGGTTCTTCTGCAATATTAATAAGACCTGCTGGAATTTCATATAAAAAATCTTCCACTGCTTTTCTATATTGCCTTACTAATAATATTTCATTTTTTTCATTTATAGCTATAATGGCTGATGCATTCTTGTGTTCAACAATTTCTCTTTTTGCATATTTCTGGTTTTCAAGTTCGACTGTATCAATTCTTAAATTTATTATTTTACCTTCAAAAATTTTTTCGCTCTTTACTGTTATTTCAGTATTCAAAATTGCCTCCTATGGATTATGTAATTGCAATTTTAACTAATTTTTAACATTTGCATTATAATTTTATCATCGACTAATTGTAATAATAATAAATGTTTTTGTCAAGCCTAATTATGAAATATACATAAGCTGCTCCTTGCAAAAGCAAGGAGCAGTAATTAACAATTAAAATTTCTGTATACTTTATGAAACCCGCTGTTCAAGACGAAGTTTGTCTGCTATCATTGCAATAAACTCACTGTTTGTTGGTTTTCCTTTATTATTATGAATCGTGTAC
>NZ_JAWQJF010000036.1:0-14740 GCF_033447055.1 Sedimentibacter sp. | reverse complement strand
TTTGACTTTTTAGTCGCTGCATAAAGTGAAACAGGGTTATCTACTTTATCCTCTGTAGAATATGGCACTTTTCTATTAGAACCATAAACAGATGAAGATGAAGCATATACAAGATGCTCCACTGGATTATGACGACATGCTTCTAAAATATTGAAAAAACCTACTAAATTAGAATCAATATAGGCCTGAGGATTATCAATAGAATGACGCACTCCTGCTTGAGCTGCTAGGTTAACAACAATATCAGGATGATGCTCTTCAAATATCGAGTCAACTGCTTGTTTGTCCGCTAAATCACCTTTTATGAATGTGAAGTTAGGGGATGATTCAAATTTAGAAAGACGATATTCTTTTAACCCAATATCATAGTAATCGTTGACATTATCGAATCCGATAATGTTATTATCTGAAACTAAAGCTTTGGCTACATTAGAACCTATGAAGCCAGCAACTCCCGTAATTAGAATTGTTTTCATAGTTGCATCTCCTTTTTAGGTTATAAAATTATTTAGTAAATTCTCATACTTCTTAAATATTCATATCTAATACGTTGAAAAAGTTTACACATATATATGACAAAATATATTCGTGTGATTTATAATTTCAGATTATTAATGATTTAACCGATCAATAAATCAAACGAAATTTGCATAAGTCATTATTGATCCACAAATAAGACTTTAAATTTATAAATTCTTAAATAGTTCTATTTAAATTAGTTTTTTTTAATATTTTAGTCCATATTGACTTGATGATTGTTGACGAAGTACTTTGTAAGAACTTGAATTCTTCTGTTTTAAAATAAAGAAGACCAAAGGTTAATATCATAAATACCATACTTAGAGCAATATTTACAATAATTTCAACTAGTCCATTTAATTCAAAAAATGAAATTGCCAACTTTACTAAAAAAGCGGAACCAATTAATGACAATAAATACTTAAAATTATCAACTAAGAAAATGGTAATACCCTTAGAAAATCCGAATTTTAATATAATATAAGGATCGTACCACATATAAGTTAAACAATTCGCAATAACAGTTGCTAAAAGTACTCCACTTATGCCAAATATTCTAACAAAAATCAATGATAATGAAATATTGATAATTGCTCCAAATATTGGTCTATATTTAGCCTTTTGAAATAAGCCCATTGAGGTTCTGAAAGTATCAAAAAATACTCTATATCCATTTAATAATATTAATATTGAAAAAAGCACCACAAAGCTTTCATTTAATGTATATTTAGGTCCTATCCAAAGAATAATAAATGTGTTAATTGTATTGTTAATTGTTATTGCAAAAAACCCAAATGTAAAAGTAGTTATGAGGTTTATCGTTTTAAACAACATATATGAGCGTTCATTTTCCTCTCTAGCATAGAGATCTGATAAACTAGCAAGTATTGATGTATAAAATTTAGACAAGAAAATTTGCAATGTATTTAGTATCATCAAATAATTAGAGTATATACCAAGCATAGTTAATCCAATATATTTGGAAATTATAATAGTATCAGTAGAATTTAGTACTTTGTCATAAATCTTATAGAAGAATATTGCATACGCATCTTTGAAAATTCTAATTTTCTCCTCCCGCTCAATTTCAGGAACATTTTTATCTCTTAAGTAACCATATAACTTATCAGCTTTACGTGCTATACTCATATTCATCAATACATTTGATAAAACTGTAATTAATACATAAAAATAAAAATCCTTAGTAATCAACAAAATTGCAATTTGTAAAATTGAATTCAATATTGAAAAATATGATTTAGTTATACTAATAATATATTCTTTCTGGTTTGCTCTAATAACGCTATGCTTATACCCATAGAAAAAATAAGAAGATACTGTTTGGAATAAATAAAACGCAAAAATGAGTTTTACATTAATTGAACCAACATCGTCTTTAATGAAAAAAGAAAGGAAAGGAATTAACAGAATCCCAGGTATTGATATAATAAATCCGATATATTTATAAATTCTACTAAAAAAACCCAATATTGATTTTAATTTATTTATATCTCCATCTGCAAGGGGTTTATACAGATGAAATGTTATAGCTGCCCCAAATCCCATTTCTGATAGGGACAACATTGATAATATGTTTGTCGCCAGACTACTTATACCTAAGTATTCTGTCCCAAGGATAGCGATAAAAATTGATCTTGTTATAAATTTCAATACTATTGAAATGATTTCACTAATAATTGATGATTGAAAATTTTTTAATGAATTTATTTTTCTAGACATTATTCTCCTCCGAGAATCTAGTGAATTATGAAGATGCTAAAATCTTCATCACTCTAAAGAAGCTATTTGTTTAACTTCATTCGACTAGTTATTTTAAAAATATGTGTGCATTTTATTATAATCAAATTTATATACTCGTATTAACATTACCTTTTCCTAGATTTCTGATTGATACCAGAATATATATTTTTCCCGATTCAAAAGTCTTAATTAGATAAACTGAACAACAAAAAAGGAAAATCATTTATGAACACCATACTAAATAAGCTTCTTAATATTTATAATCACATCAAATTTTCCCTATACCATTCTATTGCAGCTTCAATTCCTCTTTCAAAACTCCAACTCGGATCATAGCCCAACATTTCTCTAGCTTTACTGATATCAGCATTACTATGCTTTATATCACCTTTTCTATCAGGTCCAAAGATTGGATCAATGTCTTTTCCAAGGGCTTTACAAAGGGAGTTGTAAACATCAATCAAGTATTCTCTTCCACCATATGCAATATTAAAAGCTTCACCAGCAACTTCAGATGGAGCTTTGCATGCTTTTAGATTAGCCTCAATCACATTTTCAATATAAGTAAAGTCCCTACTTTGCTTCCCGTCTCCATTTATTGTTGGTTGTTCATTATTAAGTAGCTGTTTAATAAACTTTGGGATTACTGCGGCATAAGCTCCGTTGGGATCTTGCCTCTTACCGAACACATTAAAATATCTTAGTCCGTATGTATCTAGACCATAAAGTTTTGAATAAAGCTTTCCATATTCTTCATCAACCATTTTTGTCAGTGCATATGGTGATAGTAAATTTCCTTCTCTGCCTTCTTGCTTGGGGAGATTTGGTTCATCACCATAAACAGAGGAACTTGATGCATAAACAAACTTCTTCACTCCGTTTTGTCTAGCAGCTTCCATCATATTTAGTGTTCCTCGGATATTGATTTCTTCATAAAGCAACGGCATCTCAATGCTTCTAGGAACACTCCCCCAAGCTGCTTGATTAAGAACGTAATCAACGCCCTCACAAGCCTTTATGCACGTATCTATATCTCTTATATCTCCTTTGATAAAAGTATAATTAGGATTATCAATGAATAAGTCCACATTGGTTTGCTTACCATTGGAAAGATCATCTAGACATCTAACCTTATAACCTTTATCTAATAAAACCTCGCACAAGTTGGAGCCAATAAAACCAGCTCCACCTGTCACAAGAAACACACTATCTTTTTCAAACTCTATATTTTCAAATCCCATTATATCTTCTCCTTCCTTAGTATAAACTTTTCATTATATTCCTTTTTCATTGAATTTATTATAAAACTTCCATTTGAAATATTGGCCCATGTCGTATGCGATGTATCCCTTATCTGAAACAAGTTTAATGATAACTTTTGCTGCTGGACCACCGCTAATAAGTATTCTAGTATTAGACTTGCTGAAACCACTATTAAATATATTCTTAGATATATCATTAATTTCGCTGTATGCATTTTCACTTTTTATTTGAATAAACATAACTTTGTTTGAAGAGTATTTTCTTTTAAAATCTTCAAAAACTCGTACTTCAGGGTGAACTAAAATAATATTATGATTTATCCACAACTTTTCTACTATTTCATTCGAAAGTTGAGAAAGTGGACGGAAAACAAAAGCATCTCCTAACACATTGCTCCTTTTAATGTATTTCATAAACACATATCGTGATTTGATCCAGGTTAATAATTTATTTTCATACAATAAGGTTAATATATCAGCGCTTAAATATTTATTAGGTCCTGCTAATAAATACTTTGAGTTTTCAGCACTATACTCTACTAGTATGCTCTTTAGATCACTTGACAGTTCAGTACTGGTTTTTTGAAAATATATATCCTTTAATAAAAGGCATGAAGACTCTCCGTCCCCCCATCGAATCAATGATTTCTTGTTTTTAAGCAAATATTCAATGGTTTCGCTATCATTCAAATACGAAAAATTCTTTACCCCGTAGAAAGATAGTAAATTAAAAATGATAATTTTCAATTTTAAACTATTCCTCATCATTGACCTCACTCACTAAACTAAGTTCAAATTCTGTTTCTAATACATTGTTAAATGCTGAATAGAATTCATCAAAAGAGTAACTATTCATTATTACATCCATTCCTTTTCTTCCCATTCTTTCAATCAGGGATTGATTGCTTATTAGCTTATTAATGATCGACGATAAGCTTATCGAATCCATAGTCTTGAAAATGTATCCATTTACACCTTCTAAAATATATGACGCTGTTCCATTCGAGTCAGTACTTATTGTCACTAAACCATTGGCCATACTCTCCAAAATTGATATTGAAGCGACCTCTTTTTTGCTTGTTAATATGAAAATATCATTTTCTCTATAAATATTACTCATGCACTTAAATTCTACATTCTTTCTGAGATGAATAACCTGTTCAAGTTTTTTTGATTTAATATATTCTTGTAAATTTGAAAAATAATTCTCTTCCTGTTCACTAGAAATTTGACCAATTATTGTCACTTTTAAATTTTGGGGATTGCGCAAATGCTTAATTGCATCCACAAGTAAAAAATGATTTTTATAGTCTCGGTATTTACCAACATCTAAAATATTTATTTTGTCTGATTTGAAATATTTTCTATTCAGTGCACTTTCATCCACTTCATTAATGAATGGAACAAAATAGTCTTGTGGACTAATTCTTTTGTTTTTATTTTTATTTTTAAAATCACTAAAAAGTACAGGCGTTATTCTGACGCTGGGAAATAGAAAAGTCTTTATGATAGATAAAAAGTATTCTTTAATGTCAGTTCTCTTATTATTTCCAGAGTACAACTCAGTCTGATTATATAAAATTCTTGCTTTAATTTTTAATACTTTACATATAATATTTCCAACTAAAGTTGTTAAATTTCGATTTCTAAACACAACAACATCAGGCTTGAAATCCTTTATATTCTTATAGAGCCAGATGAAAGATGGGAAAAAAAATAATATTGATAGATTACTGTCTTTATTGATGTTTCCATTATTAATACATTTAATAATTCTATTTATAAATTTTGAAACAAATGATTCTTGCATTAATATTGGTGAAACCAAGCTATGATCTTCAGTTGCCCCAAACGATTGTACAAAAAAATTTACTTTATGTCCATTTTTAAGCAATCCTTTAACTATTAAAAATTGATTAGTATGAAATCTAGGAGCTATAAACAGTATATTCATTTCATTCTAACTCCTCTAGTATTATATTTTTAAACCATTTTGAAACAGCTTCTATATCATATCCTAAAGATTTAATTTCCTCACTCATATCTTCTCTTTTGTAACCTCTAACTACTTCTAATGCTTTTCTTGCCCATACTTCGTCGCTAATATTAATTGGCAAGAAATCAACAAGATTAGTTAATTTAACTTCTTTAGTTATTCTATCTGATAATAAACATTTTAAGCCAGTTGCTTGTGCTTCGATTACAGTATTTGGCATCCCCTCATAAAGCGATGGAAAAACGTAAATATCCATCGCCATAAGTAACTCAGGTATGTCAAGTCGATTATTTAATATCTTTACGTTGTCTTTCAATCCATAGGAATTAATCATATTTTTTATTTTTAATTCTAATTCTCCCTCTCCTATCAGAAGTAAAATAGATTCTTTATTCTTTTTCACTATTTTAGTGAATATTTTCAATAAATATTCATGGTTCTTTGCTTCAGTAAACCTTCCAATATGTCCTACGACAAATTTATTTTCAAGATTTAATTCATTTCTAATCATTATTCTACTATTTTCATTAAAAATAAATTTTTGAGCTTCAATTCCATTATTAACTAAAGTGAATTTATCTTCGGAAATAGTCTTTTCTCCAAAGAGCCAAATACCAGCATCTGTTGAAGGTGCAATTTTAAAAGTTGTTATTTCGTTTAATTTTCTTCTAAATAGTCTATGAAGCATGGCTGGAAAAACACCCGGTTCTCCCTTTGAACTAGTAGATCTCATTATAAATTTAGTGGCGCCTCCTTTTTTGGCAGCCAAAAAATCTAAATATGCTAAGGTATGACTAGAGCATCTTAAGACAGTTTTATAGTTGTTACTTCTTACAATGTTTTTAATCGCTAAATGATGCTTTATTGGGCTTTTTGACTTTAGAGGTATAGTGAAAATTTTACCGCCCAAACTAATAATTTCATTGTCATACACGCCCGGTTTACTAACTAGAAAGTCGAATTGAATTTTTTTCCGGTCTATATTTCTGTAAACTTTCATTAAAAAAGTTTCTGCGCCTCCCATATTCATGGTTCCCATGATATTAAGTATTCTAATCATTTAAATTCTCCTTGTATCTTAAGATAAAATTGCGTAAGCACATCTGATTGATATATAGAATCATATCCAGCCTTAATTATTTCATTTGAGTAAGAATATCTATTGCATGGTTTTATTAATTCGATGCTTTTATTTGCCCACTCTTTCGGCGAATTCTCTAGTGACATATAATGAACTAAGTCTGTAATTTGCACTTCGTCTGTTATCGCTTTGGATATAAGGCAACTAACCCCAGTTGCTTGTGCTTCAATCATAGTTACTGGAAATCCTTCATATCTTGAAGGAAAAACAATCAAATCTATTGCATTTAATAAATCAGGAATATCAGACCTTACTCCTGTAAAAATGATTTTATTTATAATTTTAAGTTTTTTTGCATGATGGATAATATCATCTTTTAAAGGCCCATCACCTACAAGTAGTAGTTTCACGCTAGCATTTTGATTTGCTATCTCATTAAAAATATCTAAAAGGAAAATATGATTTTTAGGAAACGTAAAACTACCTACATGACCAATTACAATATCATTGTCTAATCCAAGAGATTTTCTTGTTTCTTCTCGAATTTCACGATCATAGTAAAAATTGTTAACGTCTATAGCATTTTTCATTATATTAAATGGTTTATTGCCAAATAGCCACTTTCCAGCATTCTGGGAACACGCTATTCTATAATCAGCTATATATCTTATGAAATATTGCAGTCCGTTTTTTATTACACTTACAAAACCACTCCCTGATGAAATACTATGGCTATGTGAAATTGTCACTAACCCATATTTTTTTGCAATCAATAGAATTATTGCTGCTGTACTTCTAATGTGTGAATGGATAATTTTATACTCTGAGTTATTTCTGAAAAATTTACTCCATTCTTTAATATATCGAATACTTGATTTTACAGAGAATCTAGGTACAGAATAAATTTTCCCACCTAATTCAACTATTTCATCACTAAAATCACATTTTTCATTGGTATGAATAATAAAATCGAATTGCACTTTAGAACGATCGATTTTCCTGTAAATATTCATTAAATAAGATTCAGCACCACCCCTATTCAAGTTACCCAAAACATGCAAAACTCTAATTGGACTAGGCTTTGATAATGAATCCATGTTGTCTTTTGTTGTCATAATTACCACACCCTCACGACACTTATTGAACTACTGACAATTAATTCAACTCTCTTGTTTTAATCTTCTTTTCTTTACGATAGTACCGTTTATAATAATCGAAATTAATAATGCAACAAGATATATTAAGATGACTCTCTTTTGCAAATTGATTTGATATGATAAGTCATTTCTATGAATATAGAAAACCCAATATAAACTTAGTAATGAAGCTAAACCTTTTATTGTAGGGTCTTTAAATCTAATTAATTTTGATAGAACTAAAATATAAATATTGAACATTACAATAAATATGATTAATAAGCCCCATCTGCCCCCACTATACATTTGAGCCCATATATTATCCGCCATTCCCCAAGAAACATTTCCAAATAAATCATTTTGGAAGAATGAATTAAATGATCTGATTTCAGCACCAAAAGAGGGCGCAAACAAAACCGCTTGATAGATTATACTTTTAAATTGAGATAGTCCGATGAAGTAATCTTCTGTAATAACCTTATTAAGAATTGCTTGTGTATTAAATGGCTCTGAAAAAGTAAATGCTCGATAATAAAAATCTAAACTTGTTATTTCTTTATAAATTCTATTCCAATCAAACATTTTTACATAAATATATATATGTTTATACGCAAACATAAAAACTCCAAATGTTGAAATCAACAATATCTTTTTGATATTATTGTGTAGAAATCTCATTTTTTCTTTAGTTGAGTAATGGCTTAAAATAATTGCAACTACTGTAATTGCAAATGTTGTTCTTGATCCTAAATAAACATCAAATAACAGTATTATCATACTTAACAACGTTTTTTTTCTACTACCCTCATTATATGAGATTACTGCACAAACAGATGCACTAACACGCATCAATGTATACCAGCGATTTAGACTTCCTGCCATTTCAGCTCTATCAGGGCTAAAAATAACAGCACCAGAAGTAGCAATCATCATAATAAAACCAATAATTGCAAGAATAAATACAATTCCGCTAGTAAAGTTCGAGTCTTTAATTACTAGATTTATTACCGATTTATTGCTAGATTTATCATATAGATAACTAAAAACCATTAATGATATCAACACAAGTATCATTACGATATATGTTAGATTATGAATTGGAATTTGTCTTTGTATTAGAGGATATCTAACGAATCCAAAATAACCCGGTATAAAATATATACAAGCTGAAACATACGCAACACTAAAAATATCAAACTTCCTTTTTCTCGCAAATAGTAATAACAATCCTATCGTAGAGACAATCATAAATATCATTCTCATAGAGTTGCTCCTTAAAACATGATTTTTAACCTTTGATTGATTTACAATTAACAACAGATATTAGCTCACTAAAGTCTCCAATATTTATATCCTGCTACTTCATATTCTTTTCTATCTAAAATTCCTTTGATATCAAGCAATACCTTGCCCTCATTAGATCCTTTTTTAAACATCTTATTGAAGTCTTCTTGAGTGAATTTTAAGAAATGGTCATGTCCAACAGCTACAATAACTGCATCCATCTCTATAATGTCTTCTACTGAATCAAAGACAATGCCATACTCATGTTTTGCTTCATCTGCATCAGCTTCCGGGTCTGCAATCATCGGATTAATTCCGTATTCTTTAAGCTCGTTGACAATATCAATGACTCTAGTGTTTCTAGTATCAGGACAATTTTCTTTAAATGTAAATCCTAGAATTGCCACTTTTGCATCTTTTACTGGTACGTCTGCTTTAATCAGGTTTTTAATTAAATTCTCAACCACGTATTTGCCCATATCATCATTTATTCTTCTACCAGAAAGAATAATTTGTGAATGGTATCCTAGCTGCTCAGCTTTATATGTGAGGTAGTATGGATCTACACCTATGCAGTGACCACCAACTAATCCTGGGAAGAAGTTTAGAAAGTTCCACTTCGTTCCTGCTGCTTTTAGTACTGCTTTTGTATCAATTCCCATCTTATTAAAGATGATGGAAAGCTCATTCATAAATGCAATATTGATATCTCTCTGTGAATTTTCAATAACCTTTGCAGCTTCAGCAACTTTAATTGACTCTGCTCTATGTACTCCGGCATCAACCACAAGTTCGTACACTTTTGCTATAATATCAAGAGACTCTTCATCCATACCTGATACAACTTTTACAATTGTCTCGAGTCTATGTACCTTGTCACCAGGATTAATTCTCTCAGGGGAGTACCCAACTTTGAAATCTTCACCGCATTTCATTCCAGACTCTTTTTCAAGAATTGGAATACAGATTTCTTCTGTAACACCTGGATAAACAGTAGATTCGAATACAACAATAGATCCTTTTGTAAGATTTCTGCCAACCGTTCTACTTGCTGATTCTACAGGTTTTAGATCGGGCGTATGATCAGCATTTACAGGCGTAGGAACTGCAACGATATGAAACTTAGCTTCTTTAAGTTTGCTTTCATCTGCAGTGAATTCTACTGTAGTTTCTTTGATGACAGCATCTCCAACCTCTTTAGTTGGATCGATGCCTTTTTTATATAACTCAACTTTCTCCGTACTAATATCGAATCCAATAACCTCTGCCTTTTTAGCAAATGCTACTGCAATTGGCATTCCAACATAACCAAGACCTACAAGTGAAATTTTTTCTTCTCGATTTTTGATTTTTTCGTATAAGTTCATTTCCATTTCTCCTTCTCACTATAATAATCCCATAGTTTTCATAATAGATTTATTGACTAAATTCACATCATACTTCTCTTTGGCAAGTTTCAAGCTGCGTTCTGCCATAATCCTATTTGTTTCTTGATCTTCTATTAGAATTCTCATCTTATCAACTAAACCATTTACGTCTTTAACAGGTACGAGGAACCCATTGTATCCATCTGTGACAGTTTCTCTACATCCGGGAGCATTACTGGTTATAATTGATCGCCCTATTGCCATTGCTTCAAGGACAGTCTTAGGTGTCCCCTCATGATAAGAAGGTAATATATAAGTACTGCATTGTTTTAAATATGGTCTAACGTCGGTCTGCTCTCCAAAATACTCAGTAATTCCTTCATCTATGAAAGGCTGCAACTCTTCTGGCTGTAATGCAGATGGATTGCTATCATAAGGCCCCACAAGCAAAAATCTTACTTCAGGGTATTCAGCCTTAATTCTCTTGCACGCTTCAAGATACTCCATTACCCCTTTATCTTTAATTAATCGTCCGATAAAAAGAAATGCTGGCGTTTCAGGTAAAGGTTCTGGTTTGAATTTATCAAGGTTAACTCCCGATCCATTAATGATCACAACTTTATCTTCTTTAATAAGTCCATTATTAATAAATTCTTTCTTATCATCATTATTTTGAAAAAACACCTTCTTGCTTGCATTGCATGCTAAACGATACTCAGTCTTCATTATTGCTTTGATTATTTTGTTTTTAAGCCCTTCTCCTCTGAAAATTGATCCAAGACCCGCTATCAGTGGATATACTTCATTAATGCCATTAGCTTTTGCTGCCAGACTTCCGTAAACTACAGTTTTTGCTTGGTATGCAAATATTTTGTCTGGCTTCTCTTCTCTCATAAATTGCTTAAGCTCACGATAAGTTCTTAAATCACTAAACGGATTTATACCATTTCTTTCTACAAAGAGTTGCTTATAATGAATTCCATTTTCCTCAAACTTGCTCTTCCAGTTTGATTCAGGTTCTGGTCCTAAAGCTATTACGCTATGTCCATGTTTTATAAAATCTTTCATCATATCCATACGAAACCAAAATAGTGATGACGTATGGCTTGAGAGTACAGCTATTTTCATATTGTCAATCCTACTTTCATCACTTAGTTACTTCTTTAAATATTGATTTACTTCAATTTGAATGCCCTCTTCAAAACTCATCGGATTATAATTGAAATCTTTCTTGGCTTCATCATGAGGATAACTCCTGTCTTCACCCATACGTTGAACTCTTTCTATATAATTTATTTTTCCAAGAGTCAGTACCTTAGCTACTCTTGCTAAAAACACTCCAAATCCTAGAGGAACACTAACAAAGGTTGTTTTCTTATTCAGGTTATCGCTTATCATCTTAAAAACTTCTATCATCTGTAGAGGCTTTTCACCTGATAAGTCATATGCTTTTCCAGCTGTCTTTTCAGGAGACATGAGAACTGTATAGAATGCCTTTCCCAAATCTCTAGCATTTACTGGTTGTATTAGACTTCTCCCACCGTTGATAACCGGCATGACTCTAAATTTATCTATCATCTTAATAAACTTACTCATATTGCTGTCACAAAGATCGCCATAAATCATCGTTGGCCTTAGAATAGTAACTTTAGTGGGACAATTGGGTTTTGAAGTCATTTCTGCGACTTTCTTTTCCACATCCTTATATCCTTGAGATGCATATTTAAAGTTTGAATATATACCTGTTGTATGTACTAAAATTGCTCGCTTTACATTGTTCTCGATAGCTGCTTCCACAATCATCGGTGAATGATGGATGTTGTAGATGTGCATGATATTGTATACTCCATTGACAGCTTTTCTCACGAACTCCTTGTTGTTGAGATCTCCATAAACCTTCTCAATATTTAATCCGCTGTTATCTAACATTGAAGTGTCAGATGTTTCCCTAACGATGCAGCGGATTGGTCCTTCATATTTATGATCAATAAGTTCTTGTAGAAAATATCTGCCTGTATGTCCTGTAATCCCTGTCATTAATAACATCTGCTCACCCCTAATGTTTCACTGACTCTTTATCAGCTTTTTTCGTCCCAGTCCCACCTTCAACAACACCATCACTCCTAAGAACACTAAATATCGTCCCAAAGAAGCATCTGACATCCATCATAAACCCAATCTTCTCAGCGTACTCTCCATCAAGTCTAGCCTTTACATCAATCTCAAGTTCATCTCTACCATTAATTTGCGCCCATCCAGTAAGACCAACAGGCACATCATTCGCACCATACTTATCTCTTTCTTCAATAAGATCATACTGATTCCAAAGAGCTGGACGAGGGCCGATAATGCTCATTTCACCTTTAAAGATATTGATGATTTGTGGTAATTCATCCAAAGATGTTCTGCGTAGAAACTTACCTACCTTCGTAATCCACTGATCAGGATTCTCCAGTAGATGAGTTGGTGTATCCTTTGGCGTATCAATCCTCATGGTTCTAAACTTCAATATATGAAAATGACTCTTATGGATCCCTACTCTTTTCTGTTTAAAGAGAACAGGTCCAGGGGAGTCAAGCTTGATTGCTATAATGAGTACTAAAAAAACAGGAGATAAAATGATAAGGCCTAAAGTTGAAAGTATGATATCTATTAATCTTTTGATTTTTAAATAAACCATGTCAGTTCCTCCTGCCCTATGTAAATGTATATTGGTGGTGTGTAGAACACCTTATTTTCTTGATCTATATGTTGTATGTGGTGCTTAATCGAGCACTATGTCTTGCATAAATATGGCTCTTGTTTGGATGCTTAGACGTGTAATGCTTCTGTAACATTAGTACATTTGATGGTTATGTTGAAACCCTTGATACTACTGCCTTACAGCTTATTTATCCTTTCACCATACTCACGTCGATATATACATCCAATCAAAAAGTTTCCGATTTTATCGACCACTTCGACCACCTTTTCTGTAAATCCTTGATTTAACTAGCTTTAAGCAGTGGTCGATGTTTTTCTATCTCCTACCAACATTTCACTCATTATCTTCTTTCGTCCCTATAGCTAGATACTCATCCCCATCATCAACGAGAATTTTCATCTGACTTATGGCAATTTTATTTAACTTTTCTAGCCTTTGACTCTGTTCTAATCCATCATTAATCAAAACTGCATTTAAACTCTCAAGGTTTGATAAGCACACTAATTGAGATACGTTAGCATAGTCTCTTATATTTCCAGTCTTCTCCGGATTATTATCTCTCCAAGCTTTTGCGGTCATTCCAAACAAAGCCATATTAAGCACATCAGCTTCAGAAGCGTAGATTATGCTCTTTTCTTTTCCGCTTAACTCTTTTGGTATAAGATTTTCTTTAATTGCATCTGTATGAATTTGATAGTTAATCTTTGTCAAATTCCTTTTAATATTCCAGTCTAATTGACCTTGCTCTTGGTCTTTTAGTCTTTGAAACTCTTTTATGAGATACAGCTTAAATTCAACGGATACCCACGATGCAAACTCAAAGGCAATGTCTTTATGTGCATATGTTCCACCGTACCTTCCTGCTTTCGATATCAGACCGATAGCATTAGTTGCTTTAATCCATTTCTTTGATGTGAGTACAAAGCTATTAAGACCTGCTTGATTTTTAAACCCCTCGAATTCGATGGGATTAAAATCTGGGTTGTTGAGTTTTTCCCAAATACCTAAAAACTCTATAGTATTTCTGTTTCTTAACCAGTTTTGAATAATATAATCTGTTCTTTTCTCATCCTTATATTTTGCGATATCGGTAATTGAAATGTAGTCTTCATTATTTACTGTGTTGATGACAACTCCTCTTACCTGAACATCTATTTTCTTATTTTTAGGCATCATGGATATCTCCCCCCTTCATCACAGCATTCTAAAGTTTGTTCATGGATATTTATATAATTTGAACTTGTAAGTAATCCTCACAGGTTCGGAAATAGTTTATCATACCTTGACCAACTCATCGAATTTTTCGAGTAGTTAACCTAATCTACATCTTGCATAACAGGCATAGCTCTTGACAAGTCTTATGCTATATCTTGTGGCTCTAATTACTTCACCATACTCACGTCGCACATGATTATGCTGAAAGGATAAAAATATGCAACATATTGTATTTGAACACTCGTTCTCCACAATATTTGTGCTTTCTATTTTTTAAATCATTTTACATCATATTGTCCATTTTGAACCGTCAAGGATTCCTTGATAGTTGGATCATTCATCTTTTCCACTTTCCAAAAGCTTATCAAAGTCGCTTTTAAACAGCCTATCTTGAACAATTCGATATTTTTCAAAT
>NZ_JAWQJF010000035.1:0-50512 GCF_033447055.1 Sedimentibacter sp. | reverse complement strand
CGACCAATTTTTTTAGATTTTCATTTGTACAGGCTATTACTCTGATATCTATTTTTATTCCTGCATGACCTCCAATCCTTTCAAATTCTCTTTCTTCAAGAACTCTTAACAATTTCGCCTGCATGCTTATTGGCATAGAACTTATTTCATCAAGAAGGACAGTGCCTCCATTTGCAAGTTCTAATTTGCCTATTTTTCCTTCTTTTTTAGCACCTGTAAAAGCACCTGATTCATATCCAAATAATTCGGATTCTAATAATTCATAAGGTATCGCTGCACAATTAATTCTTATAAATGGGTAATTTCTTCTATTGCTAGCATCATGTATCGCATGAGCAAAGTATTCTTTTCCTGTTCCGCTTTCTCCTTCAATTAGTATTGTTGATGACGAATTTGCCGCCTTTTTCGCAATCTCCTTAAGTTCAATCATTTTTTTGTTTTGCGTTATAATATCATCAAAAGTATAATTTGCGCAATACATTTTTCCTAATTCGTTTTTATAAATATTAACTGTGTTTTCAAGAACTTTAAGCCTCAATGCCAAATCTTTGACTTCCTTAACGTCTTTAAACAATACAGTTCCCACTGCACCAATTATATGTCCATCTTTTATTATTGGCGTTCTGCTTGCTATCATATCATGTCCTTGAATTCTTTGTATATCATACAATTCTTTATTACCTGTTTTAATTACAATATGAAGTCGTGTATTTTCAATAACATCTTCTACAGATTTTCCTAATACATCTTCTTCTTTTATGCCAAAAAGTTTTTCATAATTCCATTTCATAATTTTACCTTTTTCATTAACCAATACCATTCCCTGATAAGCATTATCTAAAATATCTTTCATAAAACTAAGACTTTGTTTAAGTTCTTCAATTTCTGATTTTGTTTCATCATTATCAACAACTTTATTATAATAAGTCAAAATTTTTAGCCCCCATTTCGTTTTAATAGATTTACTATATATAATATTTATCATAATTATTATACTACATAAAGGAAAACATTGTCACATAAAATTTGCAATATGGAACTTACATATAAAAGCATAAAAACTTTTATAAATTATTCATTAGCTCAGTCAATTGAGTTATTGGAAGTGAGCAATTTTTATTTTGACAAATATAATAAGTTGTACTGTCATTTTTCATCGTGTAATTTTTTATATAAGGGATTATCTTCCCAACTTTTTCTAGCTCTGAATACTTTACAGCAACTACTGAAGTATTAACTAATGAAAAATGGCTTAAATTTTTTCTTAACTCATTTATGTCATTTTCATCTTTCGCTATACACACTATTTCTTTGGATGTATACATTTCATACAATACAGATAACAATGCAAAAGTATATCCGGCAGGATATTGTGATATTTTGCTTGCAAGAAATCTCATCTGCTTTTCTGCCAAACTTTCCAGTTCTATATTACCTGTTAATCTTGCAAGCCTCATAATATTGTATGCTGCAACTGAATTCCCGGATGGCATTGCTCCATCATATACTTCCTTAGGATTGTAAATTAAACTTTCACCGCTTTTACTGGTTATATAAAAGCCTCCTTTTTCATCATCCCAGAATAAACTAATCATTTTATTATTTAACTCTACGGCCCTTTCTAAATATATAATTTCAAAAGTTGCCTCATACATTTCTACTAGAGCCCATATGAACATAACATAATCATCTAATGTGCCGTTGCCTAATATTGAACCATCCCTATATCTGACACCTACATTGTTATTTTCATCAATCAAATAATTTTCAATAAAATCGATAGCTTTTTCTGCTGCTTGTAAATATTTTTCAGTTCCAAAAACTTTATATGCAAAAGCAAGAGCTGCTATCAGCATACCATTCCATGAAGTAAGAATTTTATCATCCTTATAAAGTAGCATTCTATTTAATCTGAACTTATAAATTTTTTTATTTAAAATTTCGATTCTTTCATTTTTTTCAAAATAATCTTCATTATAAATAAGGTTAGGTATATTTTTTCCTTCAAAATTACCTTTCATTGTTATATTGTAATATTCATTAAAATACTGACCGTCTTCTTTACCTAATACCTTTATAATTTCATTAGGAGCAAATACATAATATTTACCTTCTTCGCCCTCACTGTCAGCATCTTGTGCAGAATAAAATCCACCCTTTTCATCAGTCATCTCTCTTAAAATATATTCAAATATTTTTTCAACTATATTCTTATACACATCAACTTTGGTAATCTGATATACAAAAGCATAAGTATAAGCAAGCTGTGCATTGTCATAGAGCATTTTTTCAAAATGAGGAACCAGCCATTTATTATCTGTTGAATAGCGGGAAAACCCATAACCAACATGGTCAAAAATTCCTCCTCTGTACATGCTATCCAAAGTTTTTTCAACTAAATAAAGTGCATCTTCATCTTTTTCCAGAACATAATAACTTAATAAAAACACTAAATAACTTGGCTGAGGAAATTTAGGCTTTTCCGAAAATCCTCCATATTCTTCATCAAAATTATCCTCTAATAAATTTCTGGCTTCAAGAATAAACTTCTTTGATAACTTTGCTTCATTTTGATGATTACTTTCAAGGTTTCGAATTATTTTAACTATTTTATTTCCGGAATTGACCAGTTCTTCTTTATTGTTTTTCCACTTTGTCGAAACTATTTGCAATAATTCCATTAATCCGGTCATTCCGTATCTGGACTTCTTAGGCAAATATGTGCCTGCAAAAAAAGGATTTTGTTCCGGAGTCATTATAATGGTCAAAGGCCACCCTCCGCTACCGTTAATTCTTTGAGCTACATTCATATAAACAGCGTCAATATCAGGTCTTTCTTCCCTGTCAACCTTTATTGACACAAAATGTTTGTTTAAAACTTCTGCCAATTCATCATCCTCAAAAGATTCATGCTCCATCACATGACACCAATGACAGCTGGAATAGCCTATACTTAGAAATACTGGTTTGTCTTCTCTCTTTGCTTTTATAAATGCTTCCTCACTCCACGAATACCAGTCAACAGGATTAAAAGCATGTTGTAAAAGATAAGGTGATTTCTCTGTAATCAATCTATTGGGTACTATTTTAGTAGAGTTAGCCATACTATCACCTTCTTTATTTATATTATAGATTATTAACCTAAATAAAGGATACTACTAAATGCAGTATCCTTTATTTTACTTGAATATCATATCAGTAGATCATAACGTCAGGCTACAACATATTAAAATACTTACTAATCTTGGTACCCCGATAATTGTTGCTGTGCAGAGTTTAGTGAATTTATTGCTTGTTGAATCTTGTTTTTGTTATCTGGTTTTTCTGCTGAGCTAAGCGCTTGCTGTAATGTGTTAACAGTAGTTCGCACTGATGACATACTTTGGTCAACGTACTGTTTAGCTATTCCTGGCACATTAAACACCTCCTCTAATAATATTCAAAAATAGTATCTGCACAAATTCAAATAAATATTCAGATACATAAAAATTAAAAAAAGGCTGCCAATAAGACAACCTTTATTTGATGTGACATTATGTCTGTACATTATAATTATCTAAAAAGCTGTGCCTTTCTTTTCCTTGTTTGTATCCTATAATAGTTTCTAAATTTATATTGTGAATACTTCTGAAAATATTTGTATCAATGCTTGGATTACCTTGTCTCAATTTTTTTATTAAATCTTTCATTTCCTGCCTTTTAGAACCACCGCCGTTATCATCTAACACACAATTTTCAGTAAAACGACAGGCACACTTGATAAATTGCAATTCATTATATCTTTTCCATGCTATAATGTCTTCTTCGCGAATTTTGTACATTGGTCTTATAAGTTCCATTCCTTCAAAATTAGTGCTGTGAAGTTTTGGCATCATAGTTTTAATTTCAGCTGCATAAAGCATGCTCATGAGCACAGTTTCAATTAAATCATCAAAATGGTGTCCTAATGCTATTTTATTGCATCCTAACTCTTTAGCATATCTATAAAGATATCCTCTTCTCATTCTTGCACATAAATAACAAGGTGTTTCATCAACTGATGCAACAATTTCAAATATTTGCGAATCAAATATCTTGATGGGAATATTCAAAAGTTTTGCATTGTCAATAATTCTCTGCCTGTTTATTGTATTATAACCAGGATCCATTACTAAATATTCTGTTTCAAATTTAATTTCACTATATTTTTGAAGCTGCTGCATGCATTTTGCCATCAACATTGAGTCTTTACCTCCGGAAATACAAACAGCAATTTTATCTCCATCTTGAATCAATTCATATTCTTTAATACCTGAAATAAATTTAGACCAAATAGACTTTCTGTATTTTTTTATAATGCTTCTTTCTATTTCTTCGTACTTTTCCATATTAATTCCTAATCCACATATTTTTTAATACCTAATTTATAATAATTTGCATACTAATTATACAATACAATTAATATAATACAAGTAAAAGTTCAATTTACCATTTAATTACATATTGCATATTATTAAAATATTTGCTATGCTTATAATAGATTTATTTACATTTTATGGATAAAATGTAATTAAATAAAGTATTAATTCATAAAACTAGGAGGGAAAAATGGAAAGAGCTCATGAAGTAGACTATCAAATCTTTGGCGACGACATCCAATTTGTAGAGATTGGATTGGATTATGGCGAAACTATTGTTGCAGAGCCAGGAGCAATGATGTACATGGATTCAAACATTGAAATGGATACTGTATTTGGAGACGGAAGCGACAAGGATAAAGGAAAAGGATTTAAAGGTTTATTAGCAACAGCAGGCAAAAAAGTGTTAACCGGGGAAAATTTATTTACTTCAACTTTTACTAATAGAGGTACTGTTAAAAAAACAATTGCATTTGCAGCACCATACCCAGGTAAAATAATTCCCGTTGAATTGATGGAATATGGCGGACAGCTTATTTGTCAGCGGGATTCATATTTATGTTCTGCAAAAGGAATTCAAATTAGTATTGCTTTCCAAAAGAAAATAGGCGCTGGCTTTTTTGGCGGCGAAGGTTTTATAATGCAAAAGTTATTAGGCGATGGACTTGCATTTTTGCATGCCGGAGGTACAATAATAAAAAAAGAATTATCTGCAGGGGAAACATTAAAACTAGACACTGGATGCTTAGTAGCTTTTACTCAGGGAGTAGAATACGATGTGCAATTTGTTGGGAATGTTAAAAGCGCTATATTTGGTGGAGAAGGATTATTCCTAGCAACTCTAAAAGGTCCTGGCACAGTTTGGCTCCAATCGCTTCCATTTAGCAGAATGGCTGACAGAATTTTTTCTGCCAGCAAGAAAGCCGGCGGCGGCAGCTCAAAAGGTGAAGGAAGCCTGCTTGGAAATATAGGCATAGGAAATATATTTGGTGAAGATTAGTTTATGATTAATACTTAAGGTGCAGCAATGCTGCACCTTAATATTGTCATTTTGATACTCTATCTATTTTTATTATACAAATTGCAAACACCTTTTGTAGCTGAAATATCTTCTCCTATAATGTCAAAATCATTTAAATTATTTTGTATTTCATTCATATAAGAGGAAACTATGCAACAACTGTTGTGGAATACTCCACCTTTTATACCTATTGTCACTCCTCCTTTAAAACCCTTTTTCCTGTATGCGACGCATGTAAGTTCTGCCAGCTTTTTACCTGCATTTTCTAATAATTTCACTGCATATGAATCACCATTTATAGAATAATCTACAATTATTGGAAACAGTGATGCAATTGTATTTTTTTCGTTGCTGTATATGAAATCCATTATATCTGAGCGGGAAATTCCGCCTATTTTGTCAAGTAATGCCTTGTTTAAATTATTAAGAGGCATGTCCCTGTCATATTTACATATTATGTTTTTGAAAACTTCAATGACTGTATGATATCCGCTGCCTTCATCACCTAAAATGTGGCTCCAACCACCAACTATTTCGCCTTTTCCATCTCTTTGTACAAAACAAGATGAACCAGTTCCGGCAATAGCAAGTATTCCGTCTTTGTCTCCAAAGTATGCTTTACAGGCCATTTCAGCATCATTTAATACAATTGTTTCGATGACGTATACACCTTCAACGTACTTTTTAATCAATTGTGCATAATTGCCTGTTTCAACAGCAGCCATCCCAATAGCTATTAACTGACATTCATCTCTTCCAAGCTCATTAGTACAATCTCCAATCAATGATATTATATTATTTATAGTTTTATCTAAATTCACTGCAGGATTTCCAAATCCTCCTGTCTTTGAGTAAATAGGATTATTGTTTAAATCGTAAGCTATAAGTTCAGATTTAGTGCCGCCTGCATCAATTCCGATTAAGTACTTCATATCTACACCACCTTAATGATATTATAACATAAATCTCCCAACTTTCTACCCTTTTTATGTTGAATTCCGATTAACTATAACAAAAAAACTTTCTGCTTTTATAGAGAAAGTTTTTTTATTTTAAATAATTAATTATTCAATGATAATAGCATTTGTAGGG
This sequence comes from Sedimentibacter sp., assembly GCF_033447055.1. Taxonomy (GTDB): domain Bacteria; phylum Bacillota; class Clostridia; order Tissierellales; family Sedimentibacteraceae; genus Sedimentibacter. Next base: position 44,002 of record NZ_JAWQJF010000035.1, on the reverse strand, counting down.
CAAGTTTCTTTAGATTCTACCGCACAATCTTCAAATTCTTCAGGCACTGGATCAACAATAACTGTAGAAATATTCTCATCATCTAATTTAAATACACCTGGGCAAATTGATTCACAAAGACCACAACTGATACATGCATCCCTATCAACAATAGCTTTCATAATAACCTCCTTTAGATTTGATATGATTGTTTTATATAATTTATCACATCATATTTTTTTCTTATATTAAACAAATATTTTAATTCATTATAAGTATTATTCTAATTCCTTATGATGAATTTTATTTATTATGATTTGCTTAGCCTTTTCATGCCCAGCTTTTGCTTTACCTTGAATTTCCGGAACAGGAGACAAATCATTTTTTGGAAAATGTGTTATGTGGTTACTTTCTGTTCCATGCGGATCTTTCGGATCTGGTCTTCTCATACCTGCTTTTGCCATAATATCACCTCTTGATTAGTTTGATATTTTTCATGGCATTTATGCACAAATTTTAAAGCGAATTTATAAGAAATTTTACTTATATTTGTAGCTACAAATCTTTCTATTTTATCATTTTCTGTCAGTTAAATTTTTATTTGTTTTGATTTCTTTCAAATACACCCGATTTTCCGCCTGATTTTTTCATAAGCATCACATCAGAAATAATCATTCCTCTGTCTATTGCTTTACACATGTCATAAATCGTAAGCCCAGCAATTGTTACTGCAGTAAGAGCTTCAATTTCAACACCTGTTTGACCTGAACTTTTTACAGTTGAAGTAATTTCAACTTTATTTTCTTCAAAATTAAGCTTAAAATTAATATTACAGCCTGAAATCATAATAGGATGGCACATTGGAATAATGTCCGGTGTTTTCTTTGCTCCCATAATTCCTCCAACCTGAGCAACAGCAAGTACATCTCCTTTAACAAATGAACCTTCTTTTATTCTTTCCAAAGTTTCTCTTTTCATATATATACAGCCATAGGCTACTGCAACTCTCATTGTTTCATCTTTTGCGCTTACATCAACCATTACAGCTCTTCCTTGTTCATTTATATGAGTTAAATCCATTTTAACCTCCTATTTGGTACATCATTCTCTTTGTATCACTTTTTCTTTCCGTCTCCAGATGATGTTCTGCCGGTTTATTAAAAACGGCACTCTTAATAACATCGATTAGTTTTTGCTCATCATCCAAATATGGCATTAAATCAATTTCCTCAGATGAATGAAGGCATGGCTTTATTGTTCCTACAGATGTAAGCCTTATTCTGTTGCATTTAGAACAGAATTTACAGCTTATAGGGCTTATTAGACCAATAGAACCTTTAAACCCTGGCATCTTATATACAGAAGCGACTCTGCTTTCATCTTCTATTTGTACAAGCTCAGGGAACCTTTCTAGAATTTCTTCAACTTTCATAGCGCATTTATCAAAATATTTAATTCCTTCTCCTATTGGCATCAGCTCTATGAATCTTACCTGAATTGGCATATACTTTGTTAATTTTATAAAATCTCCAATTTCATCATCGTTTATGCCCTTCATTAAAACAATATTTATTTTTATAGGCACCATACCCAAACTCAAGCACTTATCAATTGCAGAAAAAACTTTATTAACATCTCCAAGCCTTGTTATGGCATGAAATTTATCTGCTTTTAAAGAATCAAGACTTATATTGACGCGTTTAAGTCCTGCTTTATTCAAGTCTTTTGCCATATCTGCAAGGAGAATCCCGTTTGTAGTTATAGATATGTCATTTATTAATGGAATGGATGCTGTATGTGCAATTAATTCATCCAGTCCCTTTAATATAAGTGGCTCCCCTCCCGTAAATCTTATTTTTTTTATTCCAAGAGTTGTAGAAGCTGCAATAATTTTTTCCACTTGTTCAAACCTTAATATGTCTTCGTGGCACATCTTATCAATGCCGTCTTCAGGCATGCAATAAATACAACGCAAATTACATCTGTCAGTAAGTGAAACTCTTAAATAATCAATGTTTCTTCCTTTTTTATCATACATATAATCATCCCCTTTGATATATTATCCTACCTGTGTCCGAGTAATCATAACCTCCTAGTTCATCAAGTTTTTCCTTAAACTCCTTTGATTTTAAAGTTTCAATAAATTCCTCTACTATTTCCATATCCATAAATTCTTCCGGTATTGCCAAATCATATTCTTCATTACAAACAGGTATAAATTCAAGACCCATCATTGCTGCCGCTGAATAAACGCCAAGGCCTGCATCTACATCACCTGCTTCAACTGCAGCAGCTACAGCTAAATGTGTAAATTCTTCCCTGTAATATCCGTTGATTATTTTAGGATCAATTTTTAATTTATTTAAATTGTAGTCAAGAAGAAGTCTTGTTCCCGAACCTCTTTGCCTGTTTACAAATTTTACGTCTTCTTTTGCAATATCGTCAAATGTTTTGATATTTTTTGGATTTCCTTTCTTGACCATGAAACCTTGAATACGTTTAACACATTTAACCAAGCATATTTTCTTATCTGGTAAATATTTTTTCAAATATGAAGTATTGTATTCACCTGTTTCCATATCCAGCAAATGAGTTGGTGCAACGTGAGTTTCTCCGGTTTTCAGTGCCATAAGACCGCCGGTGCTGCCAACATTAGAAGACGAAAGATAATATTTTTTATTTCTTTTATGCATTATATCTGAAGCAATATCAATAATAGGATCATGGCTTCCTATGCATATTAATGTGTTTTTGATTTTATTTTCATCGCTTAAAAGTTTTACTTTAACTGTGGTGCCTGCTTCAATACCTTCAATACTTTGATTAATTTCCAAAACACCGTCTGCATTTACCAATGACATTGTGACTCCTGCTCCTCTGGTAAGCGGAGTTGCCACATAACTTTCGCCTATATACCCAAGTTTCACTCTTACAAATTCCAAATATTTCAAAGAAGACATGCACCTTCTTGTAAGTCTTGCATCAACTTTTATTTGCTCTTCTGCTTCAATACCTTGATATCTTAAAATTAATTTTTTTGCTATCGCTTCCATTACGAAATATGCAGACACAGGAAAACCTGGTATTCCTATTATAGGTTTATTGTCTACTACACCCATCATTACAGGTTTCCCCGGCTTTATAGCTATACCGTGTATTATAAGTTCTCCAACTTCACTTATTACTGATGACGTGAAATCTTCTCTTCCTGCTGAAGACCCGGCATTTATTAATACTATATCATTTTCGTTGTTAGCTTTTAATACTGCTTTTTTTATCTTTTCATAATCATCTTTTACAATATCGTAACGCTTAGGTATTCCACCCCAATCACTTACTTGAGCAGCAAAAGTTCTTGAATTAAAATCAATTATATCTCCAACCTTTAATTTCGTTCCAGGCTCTACTATTTCTGTCCCTGTTGGTATAATACCTACTCTTGGACGTTTAAAAACTTCCAATTCATTTATTCCGCCTGCTATCAAAGCTCCAATATCCATTGGTCTTATTTTATGCTTTGATGTAACAATAAGTTGATTTTCAACTATATCCTCTCCCAATAGTCTTATATTTTGCCATGGAACAGCACTTTGATATATTTCAACCTTATTTTCATTAACCTTTATCAAATCTTCTACCATTATTACACAGTCAAATTCTCTTGGTATGGGATCTCCTGTATCAACAACTATGTAATCTTCATCTTCTGTTAGAAAAACGTGGTTTCTGTCTGATGCCAAGGATGTTTTTTCACTTTTTACCGCTATGCCATCCACTGCCGATGAATTGTAATGTGGCGATGATATAATTGCAAATTCTGCATTAACTGCAACTCTTCCATTAGCATCCCATGTTTTTATTGTTTCTGTCTGAAATTTTAAGTTACCAAGTTTTTCAAAATAAATGTTCAGTGCTTCTTCTAATTCATAATTAGATAAAAATATATTTTGCAAAATATCGCCCTCCTAAAGCTTGTACACATTTATAAATTGACCTTCTTTGATTCCTTCTTCATTTCTTTCTATTATAATATATCCCCAAGCTCTAGAAAATCCAGTTATTAGACCCGATTTTCCAAATACAGGATATGCAGTGAGCTCACCATTAATTTCTTCAATTGTCACAGGCAAATATTCTTCCCTTCCCTTCGCCTTATGGTAATTGAGTTTGAATTTGCATGTTAATGGATATACCTGTTCCTTATGTCCTGTCAGTTTGTCGATATAATATTTTACCATAACTTGAAAAACAATTGCACATGCCAATGGGTGTCCCGGCAATCCATATATAATTTTTTCTTTATATTTCCCTATGATGGTAGGTTTTCCCGGTTTAATGGATATTCCATGAACCAAAACTCCTTCACCACCTAAATCATTAATTACTTTAACCGTATTATCTTTTTTGCCAACAGAACTGCCACCAGAAATTAAGACTATATTGCATTCGGAAACAGCTTTTTCAACAGTGTCTTTTAACGAATCATATTCATCCTTGACTAGTCCATATTCTATTGCTTTACATCCGCTTTCATTTATTAAAGAATATAACAAATATGTATTTATATCTCTTACTTGGCCCAGTTTTGTTTGTTCTTTAGGATTAACTACTTCATCACCTGTAGATATTATTCCAATGCATGGCTTTTTACACACTTCTGCTTCCAAAAAACCAAGGCTTGAAAGCACTCCGATTTCGTAAGCTCTTAACTTTTTCCCTTTTTTTATCACTACTTCTTCTTTTTTTATATCTTCACCAATTTCTATTACATTTTCTCCCGGTGAAGACGGTTTTGAAGCAAGAATTGTACTTTCATCAAGTTTTTCCGTATATTCAATCATTATAACTGAATCTGCTCCTTTGGGAATCATACCACCAGTTGGCACATAATAGCACTGACCAGGAAGGCTTATTTCCCCTTGTGCTTCCTGACCCATTAAAACTTCACCCTTTAAGTCAAGTATTGACTGCATTGATTCGCTGGCACCGTAAACATCTCTTGAATAAACAGCATATCCATCCACAGCCGACCTTCTGAAATCAGGCACATTATCGGGAGCAACCACATCATTTTTAAGTATTCTGCCTGTTGCTTCATTAAGATGTACAAACTCACTACCAATTTCTACAGTAAAATTATCATCTATTACGCCTCTTGTATCCTTGACTGTCAAAACATTAAACATATCCATATTATACCCCCTATCTAGCACACTCTCCGCCACTACCACTAAGTATTTCAATTCCATGAGGTAAAGCAGCAAGTATAAACTCTAAATTTTCAACCGCTCCTTTAGGACTTCCCGGCAGATTTATAATCAGTGTATCATCTCTTATTCCTGCTATTGCTCTTGAAAGCATTGCTTTTGGTGTGATTGCTAAAGACTTCTGCCTCATAGCTTCACATATTCCAGGTGCTTGTTTTTTTATAACTTTTAATGTTGCTTCCGGAGTTACATCTCTTTTAGAAAAACCCGTTCCTCCGTTCGTAAGTATTAAATCAAGTTTAAGCTCATCACACATATATATAAGTTCTTTACTGATTAAATCTATTTCATCAGGTATCATGTTATAATACTCTACTTTATATTCTTTGTCATCAATAGCTTTTCTTATAGCAGGCCCTGTGCCATCAACCCTTTCGCCTCTTGATCCTTTATCGCTTATCGTTAAAATTCCAGTTCTTATCACTTTAAACCTCCCATTATTTTATTAATAATGCTTAAATATTTATAATTGCTTTAATGCTTATATCGAATCGTTAAGAACGTTTGCAAACAAGTCTGCAAAGACCGATTCTAATCCTGAGATTATGAAATCAATAAAGGCATTAATCTCCTGTGCTTGTAGTAATAGCTAATATAAAGTTTTTCATTTTATTCTTTATAATAAAAAACTCCTTCCATATGTTAAGACCTACGAAAAGAGAAATGCCGTAATAAAAAGCATTCTCCTTTCCAACGGGAGGCTTATTTATTTCTAAATAAACCCTAACGGCTTAAAATTCATAGCAATTGCTTTAGAATCGTATGCTCGGAGAAAATATTTAATTTACACATTTAATTTTATATGAAAATTCAACAATTGTCAATCTAATTAAATTAATCGCAAATTCAAAAATATAGTTTTTATAAATATTTTTTATTATTTATACTATTGACTCTAGTATTTATTTTTCATAAAATCTTTGAATTTGTAAACAATAGCATAAGGCAGGGCTAATTAACCTTTTACAGGATAATCTCCTAATATAATTGTAAAAAAATAAAATTATCAGTATGCTGGACTGATAGTTTTATTTTTTTATTTATATTGTATTTTCCTAATTTACTTATATAATATATATATGCAAAAATTCGGTGAATGGAGTTTTATATGGACTTTTTAATTGCTGTCATAATATTTACACTTTCTCTTATTTTCAGTATTTTCAAAAACATATCTACAATATATCCACTGCTTATTGGAATGTTTTCTTTTTCCTTTGTTGCAACGCATAGAGGATATAATACGAATAGCATTGTAAGAATGCTTTTGAGCGGAATGAAAAAAGCAATGCCTTTAATGCCTATATTTGCTCTAATAGGAATAATTACAGCCTTATGGAGAGCTAGCGGATCAATTTCATTCTTTGTGTATTATGGTACAAAGTTTATGAATCCTGATTATTTTATATTATTTGCATTTTTGCTTTCTTGTTTAGTTTCTTTTGCTCTTGGAACAAGTTTTGGGACTGCAGGCACAATTGGAATTGTTCTTATTGTTTTAGCTAAAGGAGGCAATGTAAACATAAACGCTGCAGCAGGTGCAATAATTTCGGGCGCATTTTTCGGAGACAGATGTTCTCCTACATCTTCAAGCGCAAATCTGGTTGCTGCAATAACTGAAACCAATTTATACGATAATGTAAAAAATATGTTTAAAACAGGATTAATTCCATTTGTTTTTACAGTAATTTTTTACATATTTTTATCAAAAAAATATCCAATAAATATAACAAGCAATTCGTTATTAAATGATATCTCCAATTATTTTAATTTAAACATTGTAACAGTTTTTCCTGCCCTAATAATATTTGTACTCGCATCATTTAAAAAGAATGTACAAACATCAATGCTTTTCAGCATTATATCTGCATTTTTCATTTGCATCTTTGTACAAAATATGGCTATTGAAAAAATAATCAGATCTATGTTGGTAGGGTTTAATTTAGAAGCTGATAGCTCATTGTCAAATATTATATCCGGCGGAGGTTTAATGTCTATGATATCAGTTTCATTCATAGTTTTAATTGCTTCTTCTTATACAGGCATATTTGAAGAAACAGGCATGCTTAATGATATTCAAGGATTTTTGGTAAAAATGAGCAACAAAATTGGAGTTTATCTAACGACTGCTTTCACAAGCATAATTACTGGCGCATTTTGCTGCAATCAAACACTCCCTGTTTTGCTGACACAACAGCTTATGCATAAAATTTATGAAGAAAAAGGATATACTAAGAAAGATATGGCTATTGACCTGGAAAATACAGCAATTATGATATCTGAACTTTTTCCTTGGAGTATAGCAATTGCAGTTCCACTTGCAACACTGTCTGTTGATGCCAGCAGCATTCCATTTGCAATTTATTTATACCTGGTTCCTCTGATTAACATAATAAAACTGCCGGAATTCAAATCTTTCAATTACAATCGTTCAAATAACAATATTGTTGAATAGAAAAAAGGTCAATATCTTCAGTAGATACTGTCCTTTGTTTATTGCTATAGTTAAATTAAGTCATAAATTATGTTATTAAAATTATCAATATCTATTTGTAATATCAGTTTTGATTAATTCCCTATCATTCGATTAATCAAATTTTTCTTAATATCAAAATTTTCATTCAAAAGCACCCAATTCTGCGCGAATGGATATCCCAGTCCCCAATAACTTAAGCCTCTTAAATCATATTCCTTAACAGCATCAAATTTAGCCTGGGCGCTTCTGGCATCTTCAAACCAAACTTCATGTGCATTCCCTTCTTCATCAGTATAATGAAAATATGGAGATTGACTTACAAAATCATATTTGATTTGTGCCATATTCTTATAAGCCCTGTTCATTGCTTCCTCAACACTTATTGTTTCAGCCTCCTGCCCTTGTGCATGAGGTATTTTCCAATCCCTTGCATAGATTTGAAAACCCATTAGAATTTTATTTTTGGGAATAGCTGTAACTGCATAATCAAGAACTTTCTCAATTTCATTTATAGGAGAAATAGCTCTGGGCTGTCCACCCCTCCACCCCCACTCATAAGTCATCAAAACCACAAAATCTGCAAGTTTTCCATGTGCAGCATAATCATGTGCTTCATATAGAAGACCTTTTTGATCTGCACTTATTTTAGGAGCTAATGCTGTAGAAACAAAATATCCTTCATCATGCAATTTTTTTACTGTACTCTTTAAAAAATTATTGTATGCTTCTCTGTCCTCGGGAAGGACATATTCAAAATCAATGTTTAGTCCTTGATAACCTTTGTCTCTCATGGTGTTTATTATATTTGTCTGTACCTTTTCCACAATCTGAGGATTGTTCAATATGATGTTTGCAATGTTTTGTCCTTTTACGTTACTTGTAAAGTTCACAATAGACATCATTGGCACAACACCTTTAGATATAGCTTCCCCAATAGCAGGTTCATCTTCAATTGGTACAAGACTTCCATCTTCTTGTATTAAATACCCAAACGGAGCTAAATATGTTAAAAACTCTCCTGCTTCTCTGACTACAGGCAAAGAATCTTCCCCTAATATATAGGTGTACGCATTTACTTCTATTTCTGGTTTTTGTTTTTCAGGTATTTGTAAAATCTGTCCAGGGTATATTAGATTTGGGTTAAGAATTTTATTTTTCCACAATAAGTCTTGAACAGGTATACCATAGCTTTGTGCTATACCCCACAAGGTATCTCCTCTTTTTACAGCATAAACATTATCATCTGAAGGTATTATAAGTGATTGACCGACTAATAATATCTCAGGATTTGTTATTCCGTTAGCTTCAATGATTTCTTTAATATCAACATTATAATAATTGGCAATTTTCCACAATACCTCTCCCTTTTGAACTGTATGAATGAGCATGACAACCTCCCTATTAACATTATAATATTAATATATTCAGTTAATTCTCCAAAATGATAATAAGCACAAAAAAACAAAAAGGACTTACGTCCTTTCTTTATAATTTTGCAATATCTTTTCTGTATTCCATATTTTCAAATTTAATTTTTGGAATATTTTTATATATTTTTTCTCTTGCTTCATCAAATGTGTTTCCAAGGGCAGTTACTGCTAAAACTCTGCCACCGTCAGTTAATACTTTGCCATTTGATAATTTTGTTCCTCCGTGGAATACAATTATGTCTTCATCTACTGATTCAAGGCCTGTAATTTCTTTGCCCTTTTCATATTCTTCAGGATAACCGCCGGATGCGAGTATTACTGTGACACTTTTTTCTTCTTTCCATTCTAAATCATCATCTGAAAGATTTCCATCAATGCATTTTTCCATAATTGACACTAAATCTGACTTTAATCTTGGAATTACTGATTCTGTCTCTGGATCTCCAAAACGAGTATTGTATTCCAATACTTTTGCTTCTTTGTTTTTTATCATTAGACCAATAAACAGCACTCCTCTGAAATCTATTCCTTCACCAATGAACCCTTGAAATGTTGTGTCAATAATTTTTTCTTTGATATATTTATTCAATGAATCAGTATATATAGGATTAGGTGAAAAGTTGCCCATACCTCCGGTATTCAAACCTTTGTCGCCGTCATATGCTTTTTTATAATCTCTGGCACTTTCCATTGGTATAATATTTTTACCATCAACAAAGCAAAGAAGTGAAGCTTCAATTCCATCAAGGAATTCTTCAATTACTACCAGATTGCCTGCTTCTCCAAACTGCTTGTCGTTCATTATACTGATTACAGCTTTTTGTGCTTCTTCCATTGTTTCGCAAATGAGAACGCCTTTGCCTGCGGCCAGTCCGTCTGCTTTTATTACTACAGGAACATCGAAGTCTTTCAAACCTTCCAGCGCAAGTTTTGAATCTTCATACACTTCATATTTTGCTGTAGGTATTTTGTATTTTTCCATAAAGTCTTTTGAATAAGATTTGCTTCCTTCAAGTCTGGCACCTTTTTTCATCGGTCCAAAAGCTTTTATTCCTTTTTCCATAAGCATATCTACTAAGCCGCTAACCAATGGACCTTCAGGTCCTACTACAACCATATCAATTTTATTATCCACAGAAAATTTAGTAAGTTCTTCTAAATTATCAGCTTTTATATTAACAATTTCTGCTATTTCACATATGCCTGCATTGCCTGGTGCGCAATATAATTTAGAAACTTTTTTACTTTGTTTTATTTTCCAGCATAAAGTATGTTCTCTTGCTCCGCTTCCAACTACAAGTATTTTCATCAGTACCTCCTAGTGCTTAAAGTGTCTCATGCCTGTAAATAACATTGAAATATTGTATTTATCGCATGCTTCTATAGAATCATTGTCTTTGATGGAACCACCTGGTTGAATAATAGATGTAATTCCTGCTTTTGCTGCTGCTTCAACACTATCTGAGAACGGAAAATATGCATCAGAAGCAAGAGCTGCTCCTTTTAAGCTGTCTTCTCCAAGAAATTCAACAGCATGTTCTATAGCTTGCTTGCATGCCCAAATACGATTTACCTGGCCAGGTCCTATACCTATGGACTGACCATTTTTAACTATTGTAATAGCATTGGATTTTGTATGTTTTACAATTTTCCAAGCCATCATTAAATCTTTCATTTCTTGTTCAGAAGGTGATTTTTGTGTAGCTGTTTTTAATTCCTCTTCATCGGATAAAAGTTTAGAATCAATAGTTTGAACAAGAATGCCTCCTGCAACTTTCTTAAGGTCATATGCATTTTCATCTTGTTTTTTCATTATATTTTCTATTAATAACAGTCTTATGTTTTTCTTTGATTTAAGTATTTCCAGCGCTTTTTCTGAATAAGAAGGAGCAACAACTATCTCAACAAAAATTTTGTTGATTTCCTCTGCTGTTTTTTCATCCACTTCTCTGTTCATTACTACTATTCCGCCAAAAATTGAAGTAGGATCAGCATTGAAAGCTTTAATATACGCTTCATAAACAGTATCTCCTGTTCCAACTCCGCAAGGATTTGAGTGCTTGCATGCAACGACAGTTGGTTCTGAAAATTCTTTTAAAAGCTCAAGAGCTCCATTTGTATCATTTATGTTGTTAAACGAAAGTTCTTTTCCGTGAAGCTGCACAGCAGATGCAAGAAGTCCGTCTGCTTTTCTGACTTCTTTGTAAAATGCTGCCTTTTGATGGGGATTTTCTCCATAGCGCATATCTTGAACTTTTTCAAATGTCATTGTAAATGTTTCAGGCAAATCATAATCTTTTCTTTCATTTTTCATGTAAGCAGCAATCAATGAGTCATAGTTTGCTGTATGTGCAAACACTTTTGAACATAAATAAAATTTTGTGTCAATAGACACTTCCTTATTAGTTTTAATTTCATCTATAATTTTGTCATAATCTCTTGGGTCCACCACTACTGCTACATCCTGATAGTTTTTAGCAGCAGAACGAAGCATTGTAGGTCCTCCAATATCTATATTTTCAATAGCTTCTTGTCTAGTCACGTCATCTTTAAGTATGGTTTGTTTGAATGGGTATAAATTTACCACTACTATGTCAATCGTATCAATATTTAAATCTGCTAATTGTTTCATATGCTCCGGATTAGAACGAATTGCCAAAAGTCCTGCGTGTATTTTTGGATGCAATGTTTTGACTCTGCCGTCCAAGCATTCAGGAAAACCCGTAACTTCAGAAATACCAATAACTTTTACGCCTGCATTTTCAAGTGTCTTATGCGTTCCTCCTGTTGAAATTATTTCAACTCCAAGTTCTTGAAGTTTTTTAGCAAATTCAACTATACCTGTTTTATCAGATACACTTATTAAAGCTCTCATGATTACGCTCCCTAATATTTATTTTTATCTAATAGCAATATAACTCTTAATTGATTTTTACTTTTCTTCCTACAACTTCAATTTTTCCGTCACAGTAATATTTAACTGACAGCGGAAGTATTTTATGTTCTATTTTCAATATTTTTTTCTGCAGTGTCTCTGCTGAATCATCATAATCAACTTCAACTGATTCCTGCATTATGATTGGTCCGGTATCAGCTTGTTCATCTACAAAATGGACAGTTGCACCGCTTAGTTTAACTCCGTAATTAACAGCTGCTTCATGAACTTTAAGACCATAGTATCCTTTGCCGCAAAAAGACGGTATTAAGGATGGATGAATATTAATAATTTTGTTTCTGTACTTTTCTATGAAATTGCCGGATAAAATTTTAAGATACCCCGCCAGCACTATAAGTTCAACTCCATGTTTTTCTAACTCTTCAATTACGGCATCATTGTACATTTCAAAGTTTTCATATTCCTTATGATTGACAAAGACAGCATCTATATTGTGCTGTCTTGCCCTTTCTAGTCCATAGGCATCACTTTTGTTGGAAATAACCACGGTTATTTTTCCATTTATTTCGCCTTTTTCAACATTGTCTATTATTGACTGTAAATTTGTTCCTGAGCCGGAAATCAATACACCTATTTTTAATTGTGGCATATTTTAAGTCCGCCTTCTCTCTTTACTGTCTTTCCGATCACTACCGGTTTTTCTCCAATACTTTCTAAATATCCAATTGCTTTTTTTGCTGTTTCTTTACTCATAGCAGCAACTAAACCAATTCCCATGTTGAAAGTTGAATACATTTCATCTATGTCAATATTTCCTTCTCTTTGCATAAGCTTAAATACAGGAAGCACGTTTATGTTTTTAGTTTCAATGTCAGCTGTTATTCCTTCAGGGAACATTCTTGGAATATTTTCATAAAAACCACCGCCTGTAATATTTGACATGCCTTTAACTTCAAATTTTGAAATTAAATCTAAAACAAGCTGTGGATATATTCTTGTAGGAACAATCAATGCTTCTCCTAATGTGCAACCTAACTCGTCAACATATTGATTTACATCATAATTTTTATGGTCAAAAAATACTTTTCTAACTAGAGAATATCCGTTGCTGTGTATCCCGCTTGAAGGAATTCCTATGAGAACATCACCATCAACTATTTTTGATCCGTCAATTATTTTTTTTTTGTCAACTATACCGACACAAAATCCTGCAATGTCGTATTCCCCTTCGCTGTAAAGGCCCGGCATTTCAGCAGTTTCTCCGCCAATTAAAGCAGCACCTGCTTTAATGCATCCATTTGCAACACCTTTTACTATATCTGCTGCCTTTCTAGGATCTAATTTTCCAGTTGCAATATAATCAAGAAAGAACAGTGGCTTAGCTCCTTGGCATATAACGTCATTTACACACATGGCAACTGCATCTTCGCCTATTGTGTCATGAACATCAGTTTTAAATGCAATCATAAGCTTTGTTCCAACTCCGTCTGTGCCGGAAACCAATACGGGTTCTTCATATTCATTTTTGTCTATTCCAAACATTCCGCCAAAACCGCCGATGTCAGACATTACACCTTTAGTATAAGTTTTTTTTACATAATCTTTTATTAATCTTACTGTTTCATATCCAGCATGAATATCAACACCAGAATCTTTATATGTTAATTTATCAGACATATGAATCTCCTTTTAATCAAATTTTGGAACTTCCATGGGGTAATCCCCGTTCAAGCATGCCAGGCAGAATCCTCTGTCTGAACCTGTGGATTTTATTAAGCCTTCCAAGCTTATAAAATGCAGACTATCTGCTTTTATATATGTTTTTATTTCATCTACCGTCTTATTGGCACCAATCAAATAGCTTCTGAATGGAGTATCTATTCCAAAGAAACATGAATGAGTAACCGGAGGAGAGGCGATACGAACATGGACTTCCTTAGCTCCAGCTTCTCTTACCATTTGAGCAAGCTGTCTTGTTGTAGTTCCTCTTACAATGCTGTCATCAATCATTACTACAACTTTATCTTTAACAAGCTCTTTGTTTACACTGAGCTTTGTTTTTACCCCTTCTTCTCTTAATTCCTGGCTTGGCTCAATAAATGTTCGCTTAGCATATCTGTTTTTTATAAGTCCAAGTCCGTAAGGTATACCAAGCTCATTGGCAAATCCAATCGCTGCAGGTGTTCCTGAATCAGGAACCGAAAAAACCAGATCAGCCTTAACCGGTGCTTCTTGTGCTAATATTTTTCCTGCATTGTATCTTGACTGATAAACATTTATATTATCAATATTGCTGTCTGGTCTTGCAAAATAAACATATTCAAATATGCAGGACCTTTGCTGTGCATATTTATTGCTTTTTATGCTTTCTGCACCATTTTCATCAATAATAATTATTTCTCCGGGCTCAATGTCTCTTACAAATTCTCCGCCCATTGCATATATCGCACAGCTTTCTGAAGCCAGCACATATCCGTCCGGTCTTTTTCCTAAACATAGAGGTCTTAGTCCAAAGTGGTCTCTTACTCCAATGAGCTTGTTTTCTGTCATAATAACAAAAGCAAAAGCTCCTTTAATAATTTCCATAACATTTTTTATGGACTTTAAAATATCTCCGTTTGCATTACGAGCAATCATATTTGCTACTACTTCTGTATCTATTGATGTTTGAAAAATTACCCCACTGTCTTCTAAAAGATCTCTCATGGAATCAGCATTAACTAAATTGCCGTTGTGTGCCAAAGCCAATGTTCCGCTTTTGCATTTTACAACTAATGGCTGAGCATTTTCTATTTCACTTCCACCTGAAGTAGAATATCTAACATGACCAATGGCAATGCCACCTGACAATCTTTGAATTACATCGCTTGTCATAACATCAGAAACTAGGCCCATGTTCTTGTGATATTGTATTTTTCCTCCGGTGTTAATAGCGATGCCTGCACTTTCTTGTCCTCTGTGCTGCAAAGCGAACAAACCGTAGTATATTAATTGTGATGTAATATCCGGATTACTTGAAAAAACTCCAACAACTCCGCACTCTTCATGCAGCTTGTCATCATCTAATATTATATCCTGCATTTTGTCTCCTTATAAACCTTCTTTTAATTTTACTTTTTTTTGCTGATTCTTTCTAATACTTCTTGGTATACTTCTTCTACACCGCCCATATCTCTTCTGAATCTGTCTTTATCCAGTTTTTTATTTGTTTCTGCATCCCACAAACGGCATGTATCAGGTGATATTTCATCAGCTAATATTACTTCACCATCATATAATCCAAACTCTAATTTAAAATCTATCAACTTAATATTAATTTCCAGGAAGAATTTTTTTAGTATTTCATTAACTTTTAAAGCATAGCTTTTAACTTTATCAAGTTGTTCATCTGTTGCATATTCCATTGCTTGAATGTGGTAGTCATTTACCATAGGATCTCCGAGCGCATCATTTTTGTAAGAAAATTCAAGCACTGTTTTTTTCATTGGAACACCTTCTTCAAGTCCAAGTCTTTTAGCTAAAGATCCTGCTACAACATTTCTTACTATAACTTCCAACGGAAGTATTTTCACTGCTTTAACCAGTGATTCTCTATCGTTTAAAAGTTCAATTTGATGAGTTGGTATTCCTTCTTGTTCTAACATTGCAAACAATGCTGCTGACATTTTATTGTTTACAACGCCTTTACCAACTATTGTTCCCTTTTTCTCTCCGTTAAATGCCGTTGCATCATCTTTGTATTCAACAATATATTTTTTCTCATCGTCAGTTTTAAAAACCTTCTTTGCTTTTCCTTCATAAATCATCTCTAATTTTTCCATTTTACACTCTCCTAAAAATTATTTAATTTTTCATTTAGTTTTCTATCTTTTTCTAAAACTTTTTCTGCCATTTGGTTTTTATATTCTTTAAATTTAATTCTAAGTTCTTCATATTTTACTGACAAGATTTGAACAGCTAAAAGCGCTGCATTATCAGCTCCATTTATAGCTACAGTAGCAACCGGAACTCCGGGAGGCATCTGTACTATAGCTAAAAGTGCGTCGATACCGTCAAGTTCTGATGAACAGATTGGAACGCCAATTACCGGAAGAGGTGTGCAGCCTGCCAGAACTCCAGGCAAGTGAGCAGCTTTACCTGCCGCTCCAATTATTACTTCATATCCGTATTCTTCAGCATTTTTTGCAAAATCTAATGCAACATCAGGAGTTCTGTGAGCAGAAATAACCCTAACGTCAACTTCTACTCCAAAATCTTTTAAAATATTGTATCCTTTTTCTACAATCGGGAAATCCGAATCACTTCCCATAATAATAGCTACTTTCATTGTTCCTCCTGTTATTTGAAATATTTTACTCCGGATTCAAATATTAATTGGTCTTTGTTACCAGGTATGTTTAAATATAAATCTTTATCCCGTCTTTCTGAATGTCCCATTTTTCCAAGCACTCTTCCATCAGGGCTCGTAATGCCTTCAATAGCTTCCACTGAACCATTTGGGTTATACAATCCGTCATAAGTTGGTTTATTATCTGCATCTACATACTGAGTTGCAATTTGGCCGTTATTTTTTAGTGTTTTTATCCACTTATCATTTGCAACAAATCTTCCTTCTCCGTGAGAAAGAGGCATGTAATGAACGTCTCCAACCTGACAACCATTAAGCCAAGGTGATAAATTTGATACCACTTTAGTTTTGGCAAATGTTGATACATGTCGAGCAATTTTATTGTAAGTCAGAGTTGGATAATCATCTTTCATATCTACAATTTCTCCAAAAGGTACAAGCCCAAGTTTGACTAATGCCTGAAATCCATTGCAAATACCGATTATTAAACCATCTCGATTTTTTAACAAATTCATCACTGCATCCTTTAAAAGTTCATTGCGAAATACTGCTGCAATAAACTTTCCGGAACCTTCAGGTTCATCGCCTGCGCTGAATCCTCCAGGGAAAGCAATAATTTGAGATTGTCTTATAATTTTATTCATTTGTGCAATTGATTCTTGCACGTCTTGAGTGCTTAAATTTTTAAATACGAATATTTCAGCTTCTGCACCGGCTCTTTCGAAAGCTCTCTTAGTGTCATATTCGCAGTTTGTTCCCGGAAATGCAGGTATGAACACTTTTGGCTTTGCAACACTTAAAGATGATTTAATTTTTGCTTTGCCCTTTTGTGCGTTATTTGTGTAGCTTTCTATTGTTCCTTCAGCGTCTTTTTTTATCGGGTAAATGCTGTTTAAAGGCTTTACCCATGCTAATTTCATTTCATCTATTGAAATGATTGTATTGTTAATTGAAATTTCTTTTTCACTTGTTGTATTTCCTAATTCAATCGAGTTTATTATTCCCAATTTTTCATTTTCTTTAACTTCAAGAATAATATCTCCGTAATTTGCTGTAAACAACTCGTTTAACTCAATTGCAACATTTTCATTAGCTGCAAATCCGATTTCATTTCCAAATGTCATTTTGCTTATGGCTGCAGCAATTCCTCCGAATGCAACCGTATGTGCGCTGAGCACTTTGCCGGCTTTGACGGCTTCGTGTATTTGAGAATATTTTGTTTTAATATCTTCAAAATCCGGAATATTGTTTTCGTTTTTATTTATTTTTACCAGCAAAACTTTGCTGTTATTTTCTTTAAATTCTGGAGAAATTGTATTTCTCACATCTGAAACTGCAACTGCAAAACTTACCAGTGTTGGGGGTACGTTCATATCCTTGAATGTTCCGGACATGCTGTCCTTTCCTCCAATTGCCGGAATATTTAATTCATGCTGCACTTTGTAAGCTCCAAGAATTGCGCTCAGAGGTTTTCCCCATCTTTCAGGAACATTGCCAAGTTTTTCAAAGTATTCCTGCAGCGTCAACCTGACATTTTTATAATCTCCACCCATTGCAACAATTTTTGCAACGGAATGAATTACAGCATACATTGCGCCGTGATAAGGGCTTTGTTTTGATAAATATGGATCAAATCCATGTGCCATAAGTGAGCATGTATTTGTAACTCCGTTTAAAACCGGAATTTTAGCTGCCATTCCTTCTGCGGGAGTTAATTGATTTTTGCCTCCATAAGGCATGAGCACTGTTCCTGCTCCCACTGTTGAATCGAATCTTTCAACAAGTCCTTTTTGACAGGCAACATTTAAATTTTTTAAATTTTCTATCCATTCATCTTTTAAATTGTTAATGGATTTTTCAGTACTTTTAATAATTTCAGGTTCTTTTATAAATGCTTTGACATTTTGCTTAACTCCGTTAGTGTCAAGAAAATCTCTGCTTATATTTAAAATTAATTTGCCTCTCCAAGTCATTTGAAGTCTTCTGTCATCTGTTACACAAGCGACAACTGTTGACTCAAGATTTTCCTGGTGAGCCAGTTCGTTAAATTTATCTTCATGCTCTTTTCTTACAACAACTGCCATTCTTTCCTGTGATTCAGATATTGCAAGTTCAGTCCCATCAAGTCCTTCATATTTTTTAGGCACAGCATCAAGGTTTATTAATAGTCCTTCAGCAAGTTCTCCTATGGCAACCGATACTCCGCCTGCACCAAAGTCATTGCATCTTTTTATAAGTTTGCTTGTTTCAGGATTTCTAAAAAGTCTTTGAATTTTTCTTTCAGTAGGTGCATTTCCCTTTTGAACTTCTGAACCACAAACTAAAATTGATTCCTCTGTATGTTCTTTTGAAGACCCTGTTGCTCCACCGCATCCGTCTCTTCCTGTCTTCCCGCCAAGTAATATTATAACATCACCATTTTCAGGAACTTCTCTTATTACGTTTTTTCTTGGTGCTGCTGCTATTACTGCACCAATTTCCATTCTTTTTGCAACATAATCAGGATGATATATTTCAACAACATGGCCTGTCGAGAGTCCAATTTGATTTCCATAAGAACTGTAGCCTGCCGCAGCTTCTGTAGAAATTTTTCTTTGAGGAAGCTTTCCCGGTAAAGTGTCTTCAATTTTTTGTCTTGGGTCACCGCTTCCGGTAACGCGCATTGCCTGGTAAACATAAGCTCTTCCTGAAAGGGGATCTCTTATTGCTCCTCCAAGGCAAGTTGCAGCACCTCCAAAAGGCTCTATTTCTGTAGGATGGTTGTGAGTTTCATTTTTGAACATCAAAAGCCATTCTTCATTTTTACCATCAATTTCAACATTCATAACAATGCTGCACGCATTTATTTCATCTGATTCTTCTAAATCATCAAGCATTCCTTTTTTCTTTAATTCCTTGGCTCCTATTGTTGCCAAATCCATCAAGCAAATATCTTTATGTTTGTTTTCATATACAAATTTTCTGCTTTCAATATACTCATCATAAGTACTTTTAATTTCATCAGCAACTTTTCCGTCTTCAAATTCAACATTATCAATTACTGTAGAAAATGTAGTATGTCTGCAGTGATCAGACCAGTATGTGTCTATAACTTTAATTTCAGTAACTGTCGGGTTTCTTTTTTCTATTGATTTAAAATATTCCTGACAAAAAAGCAAATCCTCGGTACTCATAGCAAGCCCCATATTAATACGATACGCTTCTACTTCTTCCTTAGATTTGTTTATAAAATTTTCTACAACCTCAACGTCCCCTGGTTCCGGGTACTCTTCATCTAGAGTGTCTGGTTTAATTAAATCCGCCACCCTGGAATCTACGGGGTTGATGTAGTATTCTTTAATTTTTTCAAAATCCTCATCTGACAAATTACCTTCGAGGATTATAACTTTAGCATATTTCACAGGAGGTTTTTCTTTTCCCGTAACAATTTGAATGCATTGTGCTGCTGAATCTGCTCTTTGATCATATTGACCAGGCAAATATTCAACTGCAAAAATTTTGTTGTCTTGTTCATCAATTTTTTCTAAATAAACAAAGTCTTGGTTTGGTTCTGAAAACACCGCAGTTACAGCCTTATCAAAATCTTCGTCATCTATGTGGGACACCTCATATCTGTTTAATATTCTCACATTGTTTAATTTGTCCAGCTTTAGATTTTCTTTGAAGTTATTCATTAAATTCATAGCTTCAGTGTTAAATCCTTGTTTTTTTTCTACAAATACTCTTTTAACATCAAAGTTCATATATAACCATCCTTTTTTGTTATACAATATTCAACATTTAAATTCAAATATATGATAACAAATATAAAAATGATTGTCAATAATTTTTCTAGACAAATTTTAATTATTGTTCAATATTAATTCGTATCATTACGAACTATGTTAATGTTAATCATCTTATATTTCGTAATAGCATGAACCAGTATAATTATTCCAACCATCATAAAAAAACCCGCATTACGCGGGTTTAGTTATTCTGTATATTCTCTTGCTTTTTCTTCTCCTTTAAGCACTCTTAATGCACCGTATGCCAATGCTTCCATTTCATTCTCTCCAGGCATAATTTCAACTTTGCCTATGAAAGAAACCCTTCTTTCTATCCAAGAAGTAAGCATTTTAGAATGAGCTATACCTCCTGTTAAAACAATTACATCCACGTTTCCTTCTACAACTGTGGCTAGTTCTCCAATCCCCTTGGCTATTTGATATGCCATTGCTTCATATATTAATTTTGCTTGTTCATTTCCTTCTGCAATCATGCTTTCCACATCTCTTGCATCAATAGTATTTAAATAAGCTTTTAAGCCACCCTTTCCTCTTAGTTTTCTATGCATAGTCTTTTTATCATATTTTCCGGAGTAACACAGATTAATCAATTCTCTGCAAGGAACTCTCCCTGCCCTTTCAGGGGAAAATGGTCCTTCATCATCAGAAACCAAATCCACAATCTGCCCACCGTGATGAAGATTTATTGAAATTCCTCCGCCTAAATGAGCAACTATTATATTTAAATCTTCATATTTTTTCCCAAGTTTCTTAGCTGCTTTTATTGCCATTGCTCTAGTATTAAGCACATGACTTGAACTTGTTCTTGGAATATCAGGCATACCAGATATTCTTGCAATATCCGGAAATTCGTCAGTCATTACCGAGTCATAAATATAAGCTGTTACACCTGCATCGTGTGCAATTTCATATGCAATAGGCGCAGCAAGATTTGAAGCATGTTCCATGACAGGACGTTTTTCCACCCTGTCAAGCATAAGATTATTGATTATATAAGCGCCTGATTTAACCGGAGGAAGCATTCCTCCTCTTGCAACTACAGCTGACAATTCTTTAATATCAAATCCTTTTTCTTTTAAATATGACATAACTAATTGCTCTCTCATGTGTAATTGATCTTCAACATTTTCAAATTTATCAATTACTTCAACCGGATGGTCAATAGCATAAGTAAAAATTTCTTTCTCGTCTTCATACAGTGCTATTTTTGTAGAAGTAGAACCTGGATTAATTGCTAATATTTTATAAGTCATCTTATTTGCATTTCACCTCTTTCATTAGTATAACTATAACTATTGATAAAAATTGTTCAGCAATAAGCTGAACAATTTTTTTATAACATCACACAGCGTCAATTCCTGCGTGAAACGCCTTTACATTTAAATCTGCGAACTTTTCTTTGACTAAACTTTTAATGACTTTTTCCCAATCAATATCAGTCAAATTCATTGATTTAACCAAAGCACCAAACAATACCACATTCATAACTTTCATATTTCCTAATTTTTCAGAAATTTCTGCAGCATTTATTACTTTCGTATTGACTTTCTCTGTAATCTTTTCAATTATACCTTGAGGATAATCTACTTTTCCTTCAAGTATTGGAGCCGATGGCATTTCATAATCATTCAACACTACTACTCCATCTGGTTTTAAATATTCAAGCCATCTTAATGTTTCCATTGTTTCAAAAGAAACCAGTATATCAGCTTCTCCTATTCCTATAATAGGAGAATATATTTTATCTCCATATCTAACCTGAGTTGAAACACTACCTCCTCTCTGTGCCATACCATGTATTTCTGACATTTTTACATCATAGCCAGCTTCTACAAGCCCTGTTGATAAAATTTTACTTACAAGTATCGTTCCTTGACCGCCTACACCAACTAATAAAATGTTTTTTGCGTTCATTTTACTCACCCACCTTACTAATAGCATTTACAGGACATACCTGCATGCACAATTCGCATCCTACACATTGAGCTTTGTTAATTGAAGCTTTTTTAATATCTTTATCAAAATAAATTGCAGGGCATCCTGTGCTTATACACATTTTACAACCGATACATTTTTCATGATCAACTTCACAAACCCCACTAATTTTTCCAAACTCTTCAATATCACCCTTTGAATATTTTTTAAGTGCACATGGATATCTTGTAATGATAACCGAAGGTTCATTTAAAGCAAATGCCCAGTCTAAAGTAGCTTTCATATCTGCCTGATCTAATGGATTTACTGTTCTAATATGTTCAATTCCCAATGCTTCAACTATTTTTGCAATGTCTGCAATTTTTGTTTCTGCACCCTGAAGTGTGTATCCTGTTCCGGGATTTTCTTGATGACCTGTCATAGCAGTTATTCTATTATCAAGTATGCAAGTAATTGTATTTCCTTTATTGTATACTACATCCAACAAACTTGTCATGCCTGAATGGAAGAATGTTGAATCCCCTATGGTTGCTACAAGTCTTTTCCCATCATTATTTTTTTCAAACACCTTTTTAGCGCCATGAGCCATGCTGACACTTGCACCCATGCAAATTACTGTATCCATTGCATTTAACGGTGCAGCTCCTCCCAATGTATAACAGCCTATATCACCGGTTATCATTACGTTCTTTCTCTTTGAAAGTTCATAGTAAAATGCTCTGTGAGGACATCCTGCACATAAAGTCGGAGGCCTTCCAACTGTTACCGTTTTGTCATAATCAATTGTTTGTTTTTCTGTCCCAAGCAATGATTTTCCAACAATATCAGGATTAAGCTCCCAAGTGTTTGGTATTTTTGATTTTCCGATACAATTAATTCCTGCAGCTTTAATTTGCTCTTCCATAAATGGCTCTAATTCTTCTACCACATAAAGAGTATCAACTTCTTCTGCAAATTTTTTTATTTTTTCCATCGGAAGAGGGAACGTAAAACCTATTTTTAAGTAAGAAGCAGTATCTCCAAAAACTTCCCTTGCATATTGATATGCAACACCTGCAGAAATTACCCCTACTTTTTTATCATTCCATTCAATGTAGTTTAATTCTGTTTCATCTGAAAATTTAGCTAATTCCACAAGCTTCTTTTCAACTTTAACATGCAATTGTTTTGCTATAGCAGGAGCTATATAATTTTTTTGCAAATCTTTTTTATAACTTTTAATAGGAACTTCAATTCTTTCGCCTGTTTCAACTATTGACTTGCTGTGGCACAATCTGGTAGTCATTCTAATCATGACCATTGTATCATACTTTTCACTGATTTCCAAGGCTTCTTTAACCATATCTTTAGCTTCTTGGCTGTCGCTAGGTTCTACCATGGCTACTTTAGCCATTTTTGCAAAATATCTGTTATCTTGTTCATTTTGAGAAGAATGTAATCCCGGATCATCTGCGCTTATTAATACCATACCGCCATTAACACCTGTGTATCCTATCGAAAAAAAAGGATCTGCAGCAACATTGAGTCCAACATGTTTCATAGCTGTCAATGTTCTTGCACCTGCAAAACAAGCACCTACAGCTGATTCTACAGCAACTTTCTCATTTGGAGCCCACTCTGCTATAATTTCTTTATAAGGAGCAATATTTTCTAATATTTCAGTACTTGGTGTGCCAGGATATGCAGCAGCGTAATGAACACCTGCCTCATATGCTCCAAGAGCAATAGCCTCGTTTCCTGTCAATAACTTTTTCATTCATTGTCCTTCCTTTCTAATTTTATAATTATAAGGGGTTGTACCTAATTCTATTCTTATCATATTAAATACAACTATAATTACACGCCATTTACTAACATGCATAATTTGTGCCATAAATTTTGTTTTAACTATTTTTATTAGAACCATGAAATCACAAGCTTAATTTTTTTGCGACAGAAAAACGTTTCTTAGTAGCGCTTTTAAAAGGGTTAAAAGGTTTTAGATTTTGTTCCTTTTAACCCTATGCTCACCTTATTTACCGCTCAGTATGGATAAATTTACTATCTCATTTTCCAAGCTCAAAATATTGTTGTTTATTTTTTTGTATTTTTCAATATTTACATTATCTTTTTTCAAATATCCTTCTGTGTTGTTCAATGCTTTTTCAAAAGTATTCCTTAGTTTTTCAATTTCACTTAGTAATTCAGTAATTTGATTTTCTTTTGCCTTCTGTCTGATTATCGCTACATCTGAATCTTCCAAAACTGCTTCCTTAACTTCAGCTTGCTTTTTAATATCATATACCATATTGTATTCAGGAATAATACAGTCTATATTCAGCGTACCTTTAACTTCCTTTGCAAATGCAATCTTCGCCTCAGCTTCTCCATGAACAATAAAAACTTTCTTAGGTTTTTCTTTAAATCCCTTTAACCAATTCATAAGACCTATTTTATCTGCATGACCAGAAAATCCTTCAACATTGTATATTTCAGCATTTATATGTATTTGCTCCCCAAATATTTTAACATCTCTTTCACCGTCTACAATTCTTCTGCCTAAAGATCCTTCTGCTTGATAACCTACAAAAACAATACTTGATTCCTTTTTTCCAAAGATTATGCTTTAAATGATGTTTTATTCTTCCTGCATCACACATACCACTAGCCGAAATAATTATTTTTGGTTCGTTTGAAAAATTAAGCATCTTAGATTCTTCCGCACTTTGTGTAAAATGAAGATTTTCAAATTCAAGAGGATTATCACCTTTCATAATATAATCTCTTGCTTCGTCATCAAATACATTGGCATTTTGTTTGAATATTTCCGTTGCTTTTGTTGCTAATGGACTATCTATGTAAACCGAAACTTTTCTAAAATCATCTTCAACAGTTCCTGCCTTATCCTGATGATTATCATAATACTTATTCAGTTCATAAATGATTTCCTGAGTTCTTCCGACTGCAAATGCCGGTATTACTACAGTACCTTTTCTTTTAATAGTTTTTAATATAATTTCAATAAGAGCTTCTGATCTTTGTTCAATATTATCATGAATTCTATTGCCATATGTAGATTCCATAATAAGATAATCTGCGCTTTCAATAATTGTAGGATCCTTTAGCAATGCTTTTTCCTGCATTCCTAAATCTCCTGAAAACACAAGCTTTACAATATCACTTTCATCCTTTATCCATATCTCAATTATGGATGAACCAAGTATATGTCCGGCGTCATTGAATTTTATAGTAATATTTTCATCTATACTGATTATTTGATTGTAAAGAACCGGCATGAAGTACTGAAAACTTTCCGAAGCATCTTTTTGAGTGTACATAGGCTCGATTAATTTTCTTCCTGAACGCTTCGCTTTGACATTTTTCCACTCTGCTTCACTTTCTTGTATATGCGCCGAATCCATAAGCATTATTTGACATAAATCATATGTTGGTTTTGAACAATAAATTTTACCTTTGAAGCCTTTTTTTACTAACATCGGAATTCTACCGCTGTGATCAATATGACTGTGACTAAGCAAGAGGTAATCGATTTCTGCAGGATTAACTTCAAATTCTTCAAAGTTCAAATCTTCATCTCTGCCTTGATACATGCCACAGTCTAATAGTATTTTTTTATTTTCAACTTGTATTAAGTGGCTTGAGCCTGTTACCCCTTGTACTGCACCTAAAAATCTAATTTTCATTTCACACCTCACTATTTAGTATTACATGATTATACCACAACATGACCATACTAAACAATAATATTGCTCTTAAGTTTTGTAAGATTTATTTTTTTAAAATTTTTTACTTCTTTACAAAGTTGGGTAATTAAAAAAGTTGCTGAGCACCCCCCTAACGGCAAGGACGTCTTGTCCTTTGCAATCCTCGTTTTTATGCATTAGGAAAGAGAACTTTCCTAGTACATAAAAAAGGAGTCCTCACGAACTCCTCCATGTTACAACATTAATTTTCCATTTGTCTTGATAAAAATATACTTGCAGTTTTAACAAGTTTTTCTTCTGCTTCAGACATTTTAGCTGTTTTATCTTTTGATAAAAGTATTACTGCACCTATAGGATCACCATGTACTAATATTGGCGATATAACTTGAGCTGTATAATTGTCAGGATTAAATTCATTTGCAGTAATTCTGATTGGTTTTGCATTGCCACTTGTAATGTATACTTCTCTGCTTTCAATGATTTTCTCAAGCTCTGGACTCAATCTTTTTTCTGTATAATCTTTTTTAGAACTTCCGGATACTGCAATTACGCCATCTCTATCAGTTATTATTGCAATATGCCTTGTAGTTTCAAATAAAGATTCAACATACTCCCCTGAAAATTCTGTCAATTCTCCAATTGGCGAATACTTTTTGAGTATTATTTCACCTTCCCTATCAGTAAATATTTCTAAAGGATCCCCTTCTCTTATTCTCAATGTTCTTCTAATTTCTTTTGGGATTACTACTCTGCCCAAATCATCAATTCTTCTGACAATTCCAGTTGCTTTCATGATATGTTCCTCCAATTGCATAATTTTATATTTAAATGACATTTCTTTTAATATTTTCTATTATTTGCACTTTAATAGATTTTATCCTTAATTGTTAACGAATAATAATGGAAATATCATTTACATTATATAGGAAGATTTTACAAATAGCAACAAATTTTTACTTAAATTAACATTTTATTATTTCTTTACTATATTTGCATTTTCTTTTAAATCTGCCAACAAATCTTCATATTTATATGACTTATAGTATTCAGTCAATGAAGCTTTTTCTGTTTCTACAGTTATAGTATCATCAACAGTCTTGTCTGTTACTTCAATTATGTGATAGCCGTATTCTGACTGCACAGGTTCACTTATTTCACCGATTTCAATTGCAAAAGCTTTTTCTGAAAATGGCTGAACCATGTCAGTATATGCAAAATAATCCAAATCTCCACCGTTAGCACCACTTCCGGTATCTATTGATAATTCCTTTGCTAGATCTTCAAATTTTTCACCGTTATTTAATCTTTCTATTGCAGCTTTTGCTTCTTCTTCAGTTGCAACTAATATATGTCTTGCTCTTACTTTTTGATTCATTTTCAAATCATTAAATATGGTTTCAAGCTCATCATCAGTAGGCTGTAAGTTTTCTATTTTAACTGCTAAATACTGATTTATTATAGATTCTTTTCTCAAAGCTTCCTTCAAATATTCTTCTGTCATTCCGTTTTTCTCTAGGAATTGTGTGTATTCATCATCATTTGTAAAATTCACTTTAAAATCTTCCAATTCTTTATCAGTATCTTCGTCAGACAATGTTATTCCGTCTTTTTCTGCAGCTTCGACCATTATAATTTCTAATATTATGTTATCCAATAAAGCATCTTCATAAAAATTACCCATAGTCTTGCCTTCTGAAATCTCAGTATCCCATGCGCCTTCGCCATATTGAGATTCTACCATTTTTTTATACACTGCCAAAGATTCATCGTATTGTGTTTGTGTTATTGCTTTATCATCTACAATTGCTATAACACCTTCTTCGGATATATCTGGAGTTGTTTGACCGCTGTTGCTAGAACATGCTGTGACAGCTAATGCGATACAAAGTGTTAATGCTAAGCCAATTGACTTTTTAAATTTATTCATTTTTTTCCTCCTTAACAGGTAACTCTAAACCTGTTTTATATTTATTTAATATTTCAAAGAATTTTTCAATTTCCTCAAGTATTTTTATTTGCTCCGAGGAATCTAATTTGTATTTTATAACAGGTTCTTTCGATACGTCAAATTTTATTTTTGAATTGTAATTATCAATTAAAAAACCTATTAAATTCTGATTAAGGTCATTTCCTGAGTTCATTTCCAAATTTACTGTATTTCCGGATTGAGTAATGGATTTCACATGTAACTTCTTGCACAGCGACTTAATGTAAGATATTTTCAAGAGGTTGTCAACTTCCTTTGGAGGATTCCCAAATCTATCTATTATTTCCTCTGTAATGTCAAAAATGTCTTCCTTACATGTTGTTGCTGCAATTTTCTTATAAATTTCAATTTTTTGTTCTTCGTTTTCAATATATGTTGATGGAATATACCCATCTACACTTAAATCCACACTTGTTTCAAAATCTTCTTCAATTGTCATAGTTCCTTGAAGTTCTTTGACTGCTCTGTCAAGGAATTTAACATATAAATCATATCCTATTGCAAGCATATGCCCATGTTGTTCTGCTCCGAGAATGTTGCCACAGCCTCTTATTTCCAAGTCTCTCATAGCTATTTTAAAACCAGATCCAAACTCAGTAAATTCTTTTATTGCCTTTAGTCTTTTGTCAGCCACTTCTGAAAGCATCTTATCTTTTTCATAAGTAAGGTATGCAAAAGAAACTTTATTTGATCTACCTATTCTTCCGCGAAGCTGATACAGCTGAGATAATCCCAGATGATCTGCATTATCAATAATTAAAGTGTTAACATTCGGTATATCCATACCCGTTTCAATAATTGTTGTACACACCAAAATGTCATATTCCTTTTTAACAAAATCCAGCATTATGTTTTCCAAATGCCTTTCTCCCATTTGCCCATGAGCTACAGCAATGCGAGCATCCGGGAGCAATTTTTGCAGTTTTGATGCTGTGTTGTCTATATCTATTACTTTGTTGTGAACGTAATAGACCTGACCTCCCCTGGATAGTTCTTTTTCAATGGCATCCTTTACAATTCCTTCATTATATTCAATTACATACGTTTGAATAGGAAGCCTATCACCAGGCGGTTCAGATATAATGCTCATATCTCTTACGCCAATCATAGACATATGCAGAGTCCTAGGTATAGGTGTTGCCGAAAGAGTTAGTACATCTATATTTGTTTTTAGCTGCTTTATTAATTCTTTGTGTTTTACACCAAAGCGTTGCTCTTCATCAATTATTAACAGTCCCAAATCTTTGAATTTCAAATCCTTAGAAAGTAACTTGTGAGTTCCAACAACTACATCTACAAGTCCTTTATTTAAATCGTTTACGATTTTTGCTTGCTGCTGATGTGTTCTGAATCTGCTTAGCATTTCAATTTTAATGGGATAGCCTCTAAATCTGTCTACAATATTTGTAAAGTGCTGCTGTGCCAAAATAGTGGTAGGAACAAGTATAGCAACCTGTTTTGATTCCATTACTGCTTTAAAAGCAGCTCTCATAGCAACTTCTGTCTTTCCAAAGCCTACGTCACCGCACAATAATCTATCCATGCTCAAAGGCTTTTCCATATCTTTTTTAATTTCTTTTATGCACTTAAGCTGATCATCTGTTTCTTGAAACGGAAATTTATATTCGAATTCTTTTTGCCATTCTGTGTCAGGAGAAAATGCATAACCTTTTACAACTTTTCTCTGTGCATATAGTTTGACTAATTCACCAGCCATATTTTCAATGGCCGCTTTTGAACGCTCCTTGACTTTTGTCCAATCAGCGCTGCCCATTTTGTTCAATTTTGGTTTTTCAGAATCAGAACCAATGTATTTTTGTATGAGAGACATTTGGTCAACAGGAACAAAAAGTTTATCTTCACCTTTATACTTAATGCACAAATAGTCTTTTTTAATATTTTGAACATCAATTTTTTCTATGCCAACATATTGTCCTATACCATGATGTTCGTGAACTACATAATCTCCGATTTTTAAATCGGTAAAAATATCAATTTTTGAACCTTTTTGTTTTTTTGCTTTGTGAACTTTTTTTCTGAATGATCCAAATATTTCATTTTCCGTAAGCACAAGGAATTTATTGTCATAATACTCAAATCCTTTTTTTAATTCTCCAGATACTATTATCACCTGTCCGCTTTCAGCAACAATATTTGTATCTTTTGATAAAACAGTGCTGCATTCATAATCATTTAATAAATTATGAAGTTTTAAACATCCATCACTGCTGCTTAAAATTATTGCAACCTTGTAGCCTTTGTACTTAAAACGATTCAAATCCTTAGATAAATCTTCAAGCTTTCCATAATAAGATGGAGCTTCCTTAAACATGAGATGTACAGTTTCGTCAGTATCAAATATTTTATTTTTGCCATTAACAGATATAAAGCATTTTTCAGAAATTTTATTTATTATTTCTTTTTCATTTAAATAAACATTGCTTTGTTTTGTGAATATTTCTCCTTTTTCAAAAAGTTCGCTGTATTTCAATTCAAAGCTTTCATTTAATGTTTTTACTTCTTCAAAAATTCTTTCTGGTTCATCTATGACAAGAATAAAATCATCATCATAATAATCTAAGACATTTACAAAACTATCTTTTATAAAAGGCACAAGAAGGTCAGCATTTTCAATGCCAATTCCACCTCTTAGTTTATCCTGATAACTGCTATAAAGGTTTTTAAGTCTTTTTTCAATTTCTTTGGAATTTTGCAGGTTTTGAATTTTACTAATCCTGTTTTGATAATCTTTATCAATTTCTGATAGGATTTTTTTTATTTCTTCTTTCTGAAACATTAAATCGCTGCAAGGGATTATTCTTACTGATTTTAAATTTTTTATTGAGCGCTGAGTTTTTAAATCTACAAGTCTTATAGAATCAACTTCGTCATCAAAAAATTCTATTCTGCAGGGATTTGTTTCAGATGGAGAAAAAACATCAATAATTCCTCCCCTGACAGAAAACTGTCCTACACCTTCTATGGCATCGACTCTTTCATACTTGAGTTTGATTAAATTGCTGCGCAATTCATTCAAATCATAGTTTTTACCATACTTCAATTCTATAATACTTTCCTTAAACCTGTCTTTAGGCATTACACGTGTAATGAATGAATTTACCGATGCTGTTATGATGGATTTTTTAGAATGCAAAATTCTATCAAGAACATTGGCTCTTTTATATTCCACATCCTTGCTCAATGCATCTACGTTGTATAAAATAAATTCCTTTGGCTGAAGTCGGTCTCCTTCGTTTATGTAAGTTCTAATGCTTTCCTCATATTTCCTGGACTTTGCTTCATTGCTTGTTAACAGTAAAATTTTATTAGCTGTAGTATCTAGTAAATTGCATAACAAATAAGCCAAACTTTCTTCATTTATGCCTTGAATAAGCTGGCGTTTACCGTTTTTATAATTTTCTGAAATTTTGGTATATTTATCTGTTTTTTGAAATTGTTCAAATAAAACTTTATTCATAATAATCCTTCTAACAATTGACTACAATTATTTATCAATCTACTGTTTTTATGTTGTATTTCTGCATTGCGCTGTCTGTTCCTTTAGAAATTATTTCAACTGCTGCTTCGGCTGCTTTTTCCATAATGAGATTTATTTTTTCCTTGTCAGCAACACTGAATTTTTGAAGCACATAGTCAGCTAAATCCATGTCAGGGTTTCTTCCTATTCCTATTCTAACCCTTGGAAAATTACCGCCTCCCACATGGGCAGTAATGGATTTCATACCGTTGTGAGTACCCGGACTTCCGTTTGGCCTTATTCTAAGTGCTCCAACAGGTATATCGATGTCATCGTAAATAACAATTAAATTTTCTAATGGAATTTTATAAAAATTAATTATTTCTTGTATGGCAATTCCGCTTCTGTTCATATATGTTACAGGCTTTACAAGCATAACTTTTTCTCCGTTTATGTTCGTTTCACCATATACGGAGTTGAATTTTAGCTTGTTCATTATTACATTGTACTTTTCTGCCAGATAATCCATCGTATCGTAGCCCACATTGTGTCTTGTGCCTGTATATTCTTTACCCGGATTGCCAAGTCCTGCAATTATATACATATTTACCTCTTAGTATCTGTTTTTTCCTAATCCCTTTTTATTAACTTGTCTAGCCCTGGCTATTGCCAAGTCTCCTTCTTCTACATCATCTGTAATAGTTGAGCCACATGCCACATAGCCGCCTTGCTCAATATTTACAGGAGCAACCAAATTTGAATTGCTGCCAACAAATGCCCCGTCGCCAACAGTTGTTTTGCTTTTTTTCTTGCCATCATAATTTACAAAAACAACACCGCATCCTATATTAACATTTTTCCCAACTTCAGCATCTCCAATGTATGATAAATGAGATGATTTGGAATTATCTCCAATAGTTGATTTCTTTACTTCTACAAAATCACCTATTTTAACATTCTTGCCCAATATGCTGCCTGGTCTTAAATATGCAAACGGACCTACTGTTGTCCCTTCATCAATTGATGCTTCAATTACTTTTGAACTTTCAACAGTTACATTGTTTTTTACAATTGAATTTATTATTCTCGTATTTGGTCCGATTGTGCAATAAGAACCTATTATAGTTCCTTCTTCTAAATAAGCACCCGGATAAATAACAGTATCATTTCCAATAACAACAGAATCATCTATGTATGTGTTTTCCGGATCAATAATAGTAACCCCTGATACCATGTGTCTATTGTTAATGCGATCCCTCATTATTTTTGCAACTTCAGCAAGCTGCACCCTGTCATTAACTGCTTTGATATCAGTTGCGTCCTCTAATATCCATCCTCCGATTTTGCACTTTTCTTCATTTAAAACCTTAATCGTATCAGTAAGGTAGTATTCATTTTGTGAATTATCAGTATCGATTTTATTAAGAGCATTTTTCAATGATTTTCCTTTAAAACAAAATATTCCTGTATTTATTTCTTTTACTCGCTTTATTTCATCTGTTGCATCTTTTTCTTCAATTATATTGCTGATTGATGAGTCAGCATTTCTTACAATTCTTCCATAACCTTTTGGTTTGTCTAGAAAAGATGTCATAACTGATGCAGCATAATTATTTTCTGTATGAAATTTTATAAAATCTGTCAATGTTTCCTGTCTTATCAACGGACCATCTCCACAAAGAATTACAACAGTATCATCGTCATTAATGAAAGCACTTGCAGCCATTACTGCGTACCCTGTACCATATGGTGCACCATCTCCTATGGGCTGTTCTACTGTTATTATTCCTAAATCTTTAATATTGTGTCCAACTTTTTCTTTTCCATGTCCAAGAACTACAATGTTTTTTTCTATTCCTGATTTTTGAGCAGCTTCAATAACATATTTAATCATTTCTTTCCCACAAACTTTATGTAAAGTTTTTGGTGTTTCTGACTTCATTCTTGTCCCTTCTCCGGCTGCTAAAATAATTGACATATTCATATTATTTCTCCTCATTTTGTAATACTGAAACATTATATCTCATAAAATGTATTAAGTCAAAAAAAGTTTCGCACAGAAAAATAGGGTCTTATAAAAGACCCCCGACTGTGATTTGCCAATCATCAGTTTTGCATTACAATAAAGCTACTTCTTCAGCATGTTCGCTTTCTTCTTTGCGCTTTTCTTCATAAGCTTTAAACACAGCTTCTGCTACAAGATTTCTTGTCTCAGAATTAATTGGATGAGCTATATCTTTAAACTCTCCATCAGGCATTTTTCTGCTCGGCATTGCAATAAACAATCCTTCTTGCCCTTCAATTATCTTAATATCATGTACCACGAAACAATCATCAAAGGTAACGGAAACGATTGCCTTCATTTTGCCCTCTGAGTTAATTTTTCTTACCCTAACGTCCGATATTTTCACGTTGTCACCACCTTCCCCCAAAAGATTATGTCCACTTCAATTCATTATACTATATTAATCAAATAATTGCAAAAAAACATTTTCTTTTTTGGATAAAAAAGTATGAAATTATTTTAACAATTTGTGATTAGGCTCAATTTCGACAATTCCGTCCTTTTCGTTAATCTTATTTAACACTAACAACGACAAATAATTGTCTACGAGTTTCTTTTCCGGCTCTTTTGTTTCTATTACAACAGCAGTACCAACCACTTCTGCATTAAACTCTCTCATCATATCAGCCATACCTTTGCAGGTTCCGCCACCCTTCATGAAATCATCAACAATCAGCACTTTTGAATTTTCTTTTAATGACCTGCGTGACAAGGACATCGTCTGAATACTGTTTGAAGATCCTGAAACATAGTTAATGCTAACTGTTGCTCCTTCAGTTACTTTGTTATTTCGCCTTATTACAGCTACAGGAACATTTAACTTTTGCCCAGTCATTACAGAAACAGGTATGCCCTTTGTTTCAACAGTAATTATATAATCAATTTTCACATCACAAAACTCAGAAGCTATAATCTTTGCGATATTTGTAACAATATTAGGATTGTTAAATATATCTGTCATATAAATAAAATTGCCTGGCAATATTCTATTTCTTTGAGAAAACAGCACACATAATTCGGACAATATATCACTTTTTTCTTTTGATCCCATCACCGGTATAAAAACAGCTCCGCCTAATGCTCCTGAAATAGTTTCAATCCTTCCATAATCCAATTCAAAAACAAGTTCTTTTACTATTGCTACATCTTCACTTATAGTTGATTTTGCTGCATTGAAAATTTCCGAAAAATAATTGTATGAGAATATATAATTTGGTTTTTCTGCGAAAATTTTCATTAATGCACCAATTCTTTGATTTCTTTTATATTTTTTCATATTGTCTCCGTACGAATATTTTTAATAATTATATAATAAACGTTCGTATAATACAAGATGTTATTTTATCAATTAAAAATTTATTCCATTTCTAATTTTATGTGAAAAGGAGTGTCAAATTTTCTGATTGTTAAATAAAGGCTTCGGGAAAATGAACATATTTGACAAGAAGTGACATAAATCTTTCCAAGTATGTTCGGTCTATTTCATCAAATCTGTTTAATCTAGGACTGTCTATATCAAGCACTCCAACTAATTTATTTCCCACTGCAATTGGTATTACTATTTCTGAATTTGATGATGAGTCACATGCTATATGACCTGGAAATTCATGAACATTATTAACAAGCTGCGTTTGCAAAGACATTGCAGCTGTTCCGCAAACTCCCTTACCTAGTTGAATATGAGTGCATGCAGGCTTTCCTTGAAAAGGTCCGAGAACAAGCTCGTTATTTTTATATAAATAAAAACCTGCCCAATTTATATCATTCATGAACATCCATAAAAGAGCCGAAGCATTGGATAAATTTGCAAGCCAGTCAGGTTCCTCAGAAATTAAACCTTCGAGTGTCATGTTCACACAATCATATAATTCTTCTTTAGATTCAAATTTTATTTCTTCAATATTATTCACATAAGCCTCCAAAACAACAAATTTAATAAGAAAGCGATAGACTTAACATTTGCTAATCAATTGCTCGTCTATCGCTATTCTATTGCTCATCAATTGTTTTTATTTTACAACAATATTAAATATTTTCCCTGGTACATAAACTTCTTTTACTATAGTTTTTCCTTCCAAATATTTATTGATATTTTCATCATCAATTGCAAGTTTCCTCGCAGTTTCCAAATCAGCATCTTTTGACACTGTGATTTTTCCTCTTACTTTTCCGCTTATTTGAACAGGAAGCTCAATAACATCATCAACCGTTTTTTCTTCATCCCAAACTGGCCAGCCAGCTTCATTAAGCATTCCTCCAAAGTTTTGTTCCTCCCAGATTTCTTCTGTAATGTGAGGAGCAACAGGGTTTAACAATGTTATGAAAGTTTTAAGTTCATCTTTTGTCACAAAACCGTCATTAAACACTTCATTTACAAAGCTCATCATTGCAGCAATTGCAGTGTTGTACTTCATTGCTTCATAATCTTCGCTTACTTTTTTGATTGTTTTATGCATTAAAGTCATATGTTTATCTGAATATCCTTCTCCTTCAGCAATCATATCTTGAAGTTTCCATGCACGGTCTAAGAATCTCTTGCAACCCTTAACGCTTGAATCATTCCATATAGCATATTTCTCATAGTCGCCTATGAACATTATATATGTTCTTAATGTGTCTGCTCCGAATTCATCAATAATATCGTTAGGGTTAACAACATTTCCTCTGGATTTTGACATTTTTTCTCCGTCAGAACCAAGTATCAAGCCTTGTGCCGTACGCTTAGCATATGGTTCTGGGAATGGAACTGCTCCAATGTCATAAAGGAATCTATGCCAGAATCTTGAGTAAATCAAATGTCTGGTAACATGTTCCATTCCGCCGTTGTACCAGTCAATTGGTCCCCAATAGTTTAAATTTTCCTGAGAAGCTAAAGCATCATGATTTCTTGGATCCATGTATCTTAAGAAATACCATGAAGAACCTGCCCATTGAGGCATGGTATCAGTTTCCCTCTTTGCATCTCCACCGCAAACAGGGCACTTAACATTAACCCATTCTTCAATGTTTGCAAGAGGAGATTCTCCTGTATCTGTTGGCTGATAATTTTCCACATCCGGAAGCAATAACGGTAATTCTTCTTCAGGAACCGGAACCATTCCGCAGTGAGGACAATGAATTATTGGAATTGGTTCTCCCCAGTATCTTTGCCTGTTAAATGCCCAGTCTTTCATTTTATAATTTGTTTTTCTTTCACCTAATTTGTTTTCCTGCAAGAAATCTATAATTTTAGCAATAGCTTCTTTAACTCTCAATCCGTTGAGCATTCCTGAATTAACCATTATGCCGTCTTCAACATCTATGAAAGCTTCTTCTTCAATGTTGCCGCCTTCTATTACTTCAATTATTGGAATATTAAATTTCTTTGCGAATTCCCAGTCTCTTGTATCATGTCCCGGAACAGCCATGATTGCTCCAGTACCATAACCCATCATTACATAATCAGCAACCCATACAGGAACTTGTTCTCCTGAAACTGGATTTACTGCAGTCAATCCTTTTATCTCAACACCTGTCTTGTCTTTGGCAAGCTGGACTCTTTCAAATTCAGTTTTCTTTCTTGACATTTCTTGATAATTATGAATTTCATCTAAATTAGTAATTCTTGAAGCATATTTCTCAAGGTATGGATGTTCCGGAGCTATAACCATGAAAGTAACTCCGTACAATGTATCCGGTCTTGTTGTAAATACTCTTAAATTATCATCAGTATCTTTTAATTTAAAATCAACTTCAGCACCATAAGAACGTCCTATCCAGTTTTCCTGTTCAAGTCGTATTCTAGGAAGAAAATTAACTTCATTAAGTCCTTCCAGCAATTTATCAGCATACTCTCTAATTTTCAAAAACCATACATCTTTTTCCATCTGTACAACTTCGCTGCCGCAACGATCGCATACACCATTCTGTGACTCTTCGTTTGCGAGTACAACTTTGCATTTATTGCAGAAGTTAACATATGTTTTATCCTTGAATGCCAAACCATGCTTGAATAATTGTACAAATATCCATTGTGTCCACTTGTAATATTCTGGGTCAGTTGTATCCACAGTTTTTGACCAGTCGAAAGAGTATCCGGCTGCTTTTAATTGAGCTGTGAACACTTTTATATTGTCATCTGTAACTTTTCTTGGGTGCTTTCCTGTCTGCATTGCATAATTTTCGGTAGGAAGTCCAAAAGCATCCCAACCAATAGGAAACAATACATTAAATCCTTCTAATCTTCTTTTTCTTGAAATAACTTCAAGCGATGTGTATGCACGAATATGGCCAACATGCAGACCTACTCCTGATGGATACGGAAATTCTACCAGACCATAAAATTTCTTTTTTTCAGAATTATCTTGTGCTTTGAAAGTTTCATTTTTCTCCCAAATTTCTTGCCATTTTTTCTCAATGGATTGTGGATTGTATGATTTCATTTTGTTCCTCCATATAATATATTTTTATTTGTTGTTAGGGCATTTCACAGTCTCGTTCTCCAATTTATTTGCTCACTATCGTTCGCATAAATCGGGAACTCGTTGCGTTTGACCTACCGCAATTTTTATCTTCGCTATCGCTCGAAAAAATTGGGTTAGGGCATAAAAAAAAGTCTCTCCCTGCTGGGACGAAGACTATCCGCGGTACCACCCAAATTAGGCATTATGCCTCACTCTTTATTTTAACGGGATTGCCGTTTGAAACTACTTATCGCTTCAAATACTCATGGACGAGTTCAATTTTTCATATTGCTGTATTTCACCAACCAACAGCTCTCTAAAAATATGTACAAATCTACTACTTCCAATCACAGTAATATATTAACTTATTTACGTATTATAACAGAACCATATTTTTAATGCAATAATTAAATGTAAACTTTTACAAAAATATAAATTTATAGTTTAAACTTTTTAAGTCATTACTGTTTACACAATAAGATTACCCCTAATTGAGAAATTCAATCGGGGGTAATTATTCTTGTTATTCATCAAATGCTTCTTTTACATTCCATTCTTTCCATACATTTCCTACGAGTTCAATACCTGGCTTCAATGTTTTTTTGCCTGGTTTCCAGCCTGAAGGTGTTACTTCAGCTCCACCTGTTCTTCTGACAAGCTGGTATGCTTTTAACTGTCTGATTCCTTCAGACACATTTCTTCCAACCGGAGGAGTAAGTACTTCAAATGCTTGAATGATACCATCAGGATCTATAATAAACCTGCCTCTTGTTTCAGTTCCTGACTCTTCATTGTATATGCCATATAATTTCCCTATTTCTCCATTTTGATCAGATAACATTGGGAAAGGAATATTACCACCTATCATTTTAGACAGCTCTTGATCATTCCAAACTTTATGAGTAAAAACTGAATCAACACTGCAAGATAATACCTGAGCACCTAACTCTTCAAACTCCTTATTCATAGCAGCAACTGCTGCTACTTCTGTAGCTCAGACAAATGTAAAGTCTCCAGGATAAAAACACAGATAAACCCATTTACCCTTAAATTCATCCAAACTTACATTAACAAATTTTCCATTCGAAAATGCCTGCGCTGAAAATTGCGGTGCTGGCTTTCCTACTTTAATCATCTCTTTTTCCTCCTTCAACATGCTTTCTGACAAAAAAACTTCTTCTTTTACTTCTGGTGATTGAGAGTTTTCTGTACCTGCAGGCATTGCACATCCTGCCTTAATTTCTTCCATATATACCTCCCCATAAATCTTAAACTCACTTCTCATTATACCCTTTATAAAAAGCATGAAACATTTTTATAATAAATTTTATCTGATTTCCTCTTGAAAATGTCATCATATGTATAAAGCCTATACAATTTGCTGTGCATACCGAACACATTCCATAATACTCAGAAACGTTTTCCGGCGTTCTCATCCTAATGCAAGTAATATTGCTTTCTAATGATGAATTGTAAGAAATAGTTCCTCCAATATTTTTAACATGTGTAGTATTCTAACCACATTATACCACTATTTTGACATATATCAATTACTATTTTAATAATAATTCTGTAAATATGCTTAATAAGCTTGAAAACAAAAAACACCCATGATATAATTAATGGATTTCATGAATAAAAATTTGATAAGTTTTTAATTTTTAACTAAGGAGAAATCATGGGTTCAATTGCATTGTTATTTACTTCAATAGGTTTATCCATGGATGCTTGTGCAGTTTCAATTACAAATGGTATGTGTTTTAGCAACATTCAAAAAAAGCAAATTTTATCAACTGCACTTGTTTTCGGATTTTTTCAGGCCTTTATGCCAATACTTGGCTACATAGTAGGTTGTACATTCAGCCAAACAATTTCATTTTTAGATCATTGGATTGCACTTATTTTACTTGGATTCATAGGCGGAAAAATGATAGTAGGAGCAATCAAAGAACTTAAAAATCCTGAGCCATGCTTAAAAATCGCGAGATTTCTTACATATAAAATGTTGTTTTTACAAGCTATTGCAACCAGTATTGATGCATTGGCTGTAGGAATGGGTTTTGCAGTAATGAAGGTTGATATAGTGAACGCGTCTTTGTCTATAGGAATCATAACATTTATAAACTCAGTTATTGGTTCGAATTTAGGCAAGAAATTTGGAGAATTATTTAAACAAAAAGCTGAAATACTTGGTGGAGCAATTTTAATCATCATAGGGCTTAAAATATTTATAGAACATACTATTATGTAACTGCTTCAAATCAAAAGCTGGTGTCATTTTTTAAACGACATCAGCTTTATTGTATTCGCAACTTCAATTCAGTAGTCTTCTATACTTCTTTTCCCTTAATATAGAATTTGTATGGTTTGTGATGATAATCACATCCTCCTTTTTCATCGCAATCGTATGCTGGGCAATCTTCTTCAGATGCATCTCCGCAGATAACAGAAGTTGGTCCACTGCTTGCTGACGCTTTAAATTCAATTGGAACCATAACGCAAAGTTTTTGTGCAATAGTAAATTTACATGTTCCGTTTTTATTCCATGTACAACAAGGAGCAGGTACTATACATGGATCTTCTATGCATTCAACTACTGCTTCACTTATATTAACATATGGTTCTATGGTTATTGGAACACAAACATCTATTTCCTGAAAAGCATTTACTTCACAACCAGTTTCTCCGCAAACTGAGCAACATATATCTTCTCTATTCTGAAAGTTTTCATTAAACATAAACATACCCCTTTTAGCAAATTTTTTTTGAATTTCTAATACTATTTTATGTTTATTAGGAAGCCTGGTTACATATTGTAAAAAAATTGATAATAAATGGGCTGTCTATAACAGACAAGCCCTTTATTCACCTACTGTATAACAAATTTAATGATACTTAGCCAACAGTCCAGTATTTAGTTATTAATCATTACCATTTCCACAGTCACATGGTTCTTCTGATGGAGTGCCGCAAATAACAGTTGCAGTGCCTGGTTCACCCGTTGCACCAATTCTAACTGGTACTTCTGCGCAAATATTACGTCTTACATAAAAAGTACAAGATGGTTCGAGATTTTCAGGACATGGTTCAGTAGAAATATTTGCATCGCCACAGCATGTTACATTTATAGGCCCTACTAAAGCAAAAGGTGTAATCGTAACCGGAACACAAACTCCTATGGTTTGGAAAACTGTAGTGTCACAAGCTTCTATTATTCCACATATAGGGCCGCAAACACTTAATCCGGTTTCTGTTTCTCCTCCGCCAAATAAACATACATTATTTGGACCGATTTGGTGTGTTTCTAATAGTTCAAAGCATACTGTCATAACATCTTCTGCTTCATCTAATCCAAAATTAAATTTTATTCCAGAACACCCTGATGATGGATCAGGATTGTCATCTGTAAAAATTTCAACATTTACATTTGGATCATCTGGATCTGTAATAACAGTTTGTGGAACGCCGTTAATAGTTACTGTTATTTCTCCAAAATCCTCAATTGTTAAGTCAGAACATATACCTAAAAGCCAATGACTTAAAGCAGTTGGTTCTTCTACTTGAGTAACTATATAACAAAACTTTTGAAGTTCTCCTGGACCTGGTATTGGAATAGAATTGGCTTCATCATACTCTACTGTTACCGGTATACTCGTATCCGTATAGTCAGCCAAGTTTTCACAATCTTGCTGTAATATTGTTGCCATATTATCATGCTCCTAAAATTATTAACCATTTAAAATAAAAGGTCATTAATATTGTATGATTATATTAGTGCTTGGTTACAAAATAATTATTTTTTTGACAAAATTTTGTAAAATAGAAGTTGTCTCGAAAGTCAATGAAGCTTAAACCCTGGATATCGTGCTTTTTAATTTATTAACATCATTATATAAAGCGTGCAAAGTTTCATAAAAAGTTGTAAAATATCATAGTAACTAATTTAGAATGCAAAATATTTATGACAAAAGAGAGATTATATCTCTCGCAGGAGGACTTATATGTTTGAATTTGAAGATACATCAGAAAAACTAGCTAATATTAAAATTATTGGCGTTGGCGGAGGTGGCAACAATGCTGTCAACAGAATGATAGAAGCAGGTGTGAAAGGTGTAACCTTTGTAAGTGTTAACACAGATAAACAAGCATTAGCTAATTCAAAAGCAGATGTAAAATTTCAAATAGGAAAGAATTTAACAAGCGGATTGGGTGCCGGAGCAAAACCTGAGATTGGAGAAAAATCAGCTCTGGAGAATGAAAAAGAAATAGCAGCAATGGTTTCCGGTGCAGATATGCTGTTCATAACCGCAGGCATGGGTGGCGGAACCGGTACAGGTGCAGCTCCTTGCATAGCAAAAATTGCTAAAGAACAAGGAATATTGACAGTTGCAGTAGTAACAAAGCCTTTTATGTTTGAAGGCAGAAAAAGAATGAAAAATGCAGAACAAGGATTAAAAAAATTAAAGGAAAACATAGATACCCTGGTAGTTATTCCAAACGACAGACTTTTGGAAAATTCAGATAAAAAGACTACTATGCTTGAAGCATTTTCTATGGCAGATGATGTTTTAAGGCAAGGTATACAAGGTATATCAGATTTAATAGCAATTCCTGCCATAGTAAACTTGGATTTTGCTGATGTT
The DNA here is from genome assembly GCF_033447055.1 of Sedimentibacter sp. Lineage (GTDB taxonomy): Bacteria > Bacillota > Clostridia > Tissierellales > Sedimentibacteraceae > Sedimentibacter. The sequence continues at coordinate 1,564 of NZ_JAWQJF010000035.1, read as the reverse complement.
AAAACAATTATGTCTGATCAAGGATTAGCTCATATGGGTATCGGTCAGGCAAGTGGCGAGCACAAGGCTATTAGTGCTGTAAAACAAGCGATACAAAGTCCCCTTTTGGAAACATCCATAAACGGAGCAAGAGGAGTTATTTTAAATATCACAGGTGGTTTGAACATGGGAATCCACGAGATTAACGAAGCTGCAAAACTTGTTGAAGAAGCTTCAGATCCTGAAGTTAATATCATCTTTGGTGCAAATATTGATGAATCTCTGGGTGATGAGATTAAAATCACTGTTGTTGCTACAGGATTTGACATAATTGAAGAAATTTCCTCAACAAACGCATCTGTTGTTTCTGAAGACAAAAGAAAAGCTGTAAATGAACAAGAATCCCACGATTTCAAAATACCGGATTTCTTAAAAAAATTCTAAACAAATTAAACATAAAAATACCTCGCTTATAACCGTGCTTTATATAAGGAGGTATTTTTTTATACTCCTTCGCAATCAAAATCTGGGATAAAGCTTTCAATTGCCGTTTCCCCTTCTTGAATAAAACCATTTTCAACTCCTATGCTCACAGCATAATCAACAAGCTCGTCATATTCATCGTTTCTTATCTTACGATTTATTTCAGGATACTTCGTAACATTAGGAAGCGGTGTGTATTGATTCATAATGCTCATGTATATTTTATCTTCAAACGTTTCATGCAAATATCTGATTATCCTTTTGGAATCTTCAAGATATCCAGGCAAAGTCATGTGCCTTACAATTACCCCTCTAACAACCATTCCGTCATCATCAAATTTAATTTCACCTGTTTGATTCACCATTTCTTCTATAGCTTTAGATGCATGCTGGAAATAATCCTCACAATTTGAATATTTCTTTGAAATATTACCATCCATGTACTTTAAATCCGGAAGATATACAGAAACATGTCCATCAAGCATCTTTATAGTTTCAACTTTTTCATAACCGCCGGTATTGTAAACTACGGGTATTTTAAGTCCTTTACTCCTGCTCATAATAAGAGAATCAATTATCTGCGGCACGAAGTGAGTGGGCGTTACAAGATTAATGTTGTGAGAACCCTTTGACTGAAGCTCGAGAAAAATTTCAGCAAGCCTTTCTATTGTAATTTCCTTTCCTGTCATTCCTTTTGATATGGTGTAATTTTGGCAGTATACGCAGCCAAGATTGCATCCGGAAAAGAAAACAGCTCCTGAACCATTTTTTCCCGAAATACACGGCTCTTCCCACATATGAAGAGAGGCCCTTGCAACGACAAGCTTATCGGTCTCCCTGCAGTATCCTTTTTCCCCTTTTGTCCTATCAACCCCGCAGTTCCTCGGGCATATGGTACATTCTTCCATTAAATTCATTTCTAATTTCTCACCTCTGTAACTATAATATCAATATCCCAATCCTTTTGCAAGCATCCAAATTATAAGACAATATGTTTTAATCAATCAAAAATAACCGTCCCCAAAATTCAAAGAACCGTCCCCAAAATTCAAAATACCTCCATGCAATTCGCAATGGAGGTATAATTAAAATCATTTCAACT
>NZ_JAWQJF010000034.1:0-3110 GCF_033447055.1 Sedimentibacter sp. | reverse complement strand
GCTGAAATGGCAGTGACACAGCTTACTGAATATTTGGAAAAAGGCAATATTACAAATTCTGTTAATTTTCCGGATTGCGCAATGGACAGGTATCCGGGTACGGACAGGATTGTTGTTTTGAACAAAAATATTCCAAATATGATTGGAAAAATGACAACAGCTTTGGCAAGCTACAATGTTAACATAATAGGTATGGTTAATAAAAGCAAGGGAGATTATGCGTGCAATATTATCGATGTTGTTGGAGAATTCAACGAAGATAAATTGAAAGAATTAGAGGAACAATACGGTATTTTGAGAGTTATGCTAATTAAGCAAAAGGCGGAGAAATAATGAAAAAAGTCAACATATACTCGGATGGCGCATGCAGTAAAAATCCTGGACCTGGAGGATATGGAGTAGTATTAGAATTTAACGGTAAAGAATTACAACTTAGCGGCGGTGAAGAGAACACGACTAATAACAGAATGGAGCTTATGGGTGTGATTGTGGGGCTTGAAGCATTAAAAGAACCTTGTGACGTTACAGTAACAACAGATTCAAAATATGTTACGGATGCATTTAACAAAGGTTGGCTGGATTCCTGGCAGAAAAAGAGCTGGAAAAAATCCGACGGAAAGCCTGTATTAAATCAGGAACTGTGGCAAAGATTACTAAATGCAATTAGCAATCATAATGTGAAATTTGTACATGTATTGGGACATAATGGTCATGAATATAATGAACGATGCGACAAACTTGCTGTTAGTGAAAGAGATAAATTCAAATAAATTAATTGTACTAAATAATTCATAATGAATGCAGTTTAAAAATTAAATTAAGTAAACATTCATTGCCTCATGAATATTATAAATTAACAAATTATATTATGAGGTGATTATAATGATTTTTAGACAAAATCAAATTCAATGCCCGAATGAATCTTCAATGACTTATGTTGTAAGGCCTGGAGATACATTGAATTCTATTGCAGCAAGATTCGGCACAAATTTAGTAGGATTACTTGAATTAAACCCTACACTAAGGCTTAGAACATTAACTGAAGGGATGACAATATGTGTTCCGAGAGTACCTCAGAGACCGTCATGTATTAATGGTGCATACTATATAGTAAAAGAAAAAGACAGCTTCTACAATATAGCGCAAAGGTATAACTTACCACTTAACATTTTGCTTGAAGCTAATCCTGAAGCTAACCCGTACGATTTAAAAGTTGGCCAGGAAATTTGTATTCCGAATGTTCCGGCCGGATGTCCTTTTGGAACTGTTGTTGTAATACAGCAAGGCACAAGGTTAAGTGATATTCTTATAAGCTACAATTTAAGTTTAAATGAATTAAAGGAAGCAAATGCTGAGTTTAACCCTAACATTATTGTTCCGGGAACTGAATTGTGCATACCTCCCGGTACGTATCAAGAATGTGGACCAAACTCAAGAGAATATATTATAAAAGTAGGAGATAGCCTTTCTACTGTGGCATTAAACAACAATACTACACCATCAGCTTTACTTATAGCAAATCCTAGTTTAAGGCCTGCTAACTTTTTAATTTCAGGAACAAAAGTGTGCATACCTAACGCATAAAATAAGATATAAAAATAGGAGATAGGATGAAAAGTAATAAAAAAGTAGGAATTGCTTTAGAGGGAGGGGGAGCAAAAGGTGCCTATCAGATAGGTGCATTAAAAGCTTTAAAAGAACTAAATATCGAGTACAACTGTGTCGCAGGTACTTCCATAGGTGCTCTTAATGCTGTACCATATGTTTTGGGTGATTATGAAAAAAGTTCAAATATATGGAAAAATATAGATTTTTCATATTCGAAAAATGAAAAAAGCTATAAAAAAAATTCTACAGAAATTTTCGAAAAAATAATTAAAAATATAGATGTATTTGAAAAACAATATATGAAAAGCAAAGGAATAGATCCAGAGCCAGTTATAAAGTTTTACAAAGAAGTCATTGATGAAGATGCAATAAGAAAATCTAATGTTGAATTTGGGCTTGCAACATACTGCCTAACGGACAGAAAACCTTTAAAACTTTATAAAGAAGATATACCGAAGGGATTGCTTCATGAGTATGTTTTTGCAAGTTGCAATCTCCCGGTTTTTACACCAAGACGAATAAACGGCAAGTATTATTTGGATGGCAGCATGTTTATGAAGCTTCCAGTAGAAATGGTCGCTGAAAAAGGTTGCAATGTTATAATATCTGTACGTTTAAGACCTGAAATATACAATTTCAACAGTTCTGAAAATATTGAAATTATTGACATAGCACCCAATGAATACTTAAGCAGTACATTAGAAGCAAGCCCGGAGCAAATTATTTGGATGATTAACAAAGGATATGAAGATGCTAAAAGAATATTAAATATAAAAAAACACCTGTTAATTTAAATATCAGGTGTTTTTTTTAACGGTTACTTACAGTACAAGTGATGGGGGGGCATACACTAGCTGTAAGTTGAAGTTAAGCATATGGATCTTTAAATTTGTCTATTAGTAAATTTGCAATTTTATTTAACATATTACATTTTTTAATCTTTTTCGTTATATTATTACCCCAAAATATAAAAATAAAACATTTTTATAAACTAATGAATTTAAGCACTTCTTTTTATGTGTTTCATAAACTATATGGAGGTGATTGCTATGAAATGTGATGATAAAGTTGTTGCAACAGGCGTTAGTCAGGGAAGGTTAATGTTATTTATAATTGAATTATGTGGCGATGATTATTTTTGTAAAAAAGCAGTTAATTTTGGGGGCATAGGAAAGTTTGCAATTCATAGCATAATAAATTTTGAAGATACAGTTTATTTGGCGGATTCATACAACAATAAAATCTATAAATATAATTACATTATGAATGAAATTCAGGAAACGACAGTTGGAAGGGATCCGAGGCATATGTTCATAAACAATGACATAATGTATGTTGCTAATTTTGAATCGGATAATATTTCTGTAATAGATTTGTCGAACTTCACACTTACAGAATCCATACCTGCAGGTATTAAAACACACGATATTGTATTAAGCGAAGACAAAAAAAAGCTTTATACTACTAGTTATGAAGAAAACGAAGTAATAGAATATAACCTT
>NZ_JAWQJF010000033.1:0-34664 GCF_033447055.1 Sedimentibacter sp. | reverse complement strand
TCCCTCCAATAATACAGTGACTGTAACATGGACAACAGTGGGAACAGGGCATGTCAGGGTCAATTACACAAATTCCGATGGTTGTACAGCGGCAAGCCAAACAGACAAACCGGTTACTGTAAATCCTTCACCATCAATTTCGGACCAGCCTAATGATACAACAATAACATCAAATAATAGTGCCGCATTTTATATTACAGCAAGTGGTATTAATTTAAGCTACCAATGGCAATCTACTTACATAGGTTCTGGCATTTGGATAAATATTCCTGATGCGACTTCCAATAGTACAACTATTCCCAATGATTCAATTTTTAAACCAAAGAGTTACAGATGTTTTGTTAATTCCACCTGTGGATCAGTTACATCAAATGAGGCAAAAATAATAGTCAATACTAATTACCTTTCCGGAGGAGAAATACCTGATCTTAATAACCGTCCATTATCAGAAAGTATGAAAGTCGGTTCAACTGCCATATCTCCTTCAGTAAACACTATGGGAGCCGCCACATTAAATATACCGATTTTCACTTCTCCCGGAACTAATGGAATGACCCCATCCATATCATTGTTTTATAACAGTCAGTCTGGTAACGGTATTCTTGGCTATGGATGGCATTTTGGTGGATTATCTTCAATTACAAGGACTGGCAAAACAATGTACTATGATAATGAGGTAACCAGCATATCTTTTACAACAGCTGACAGATTTGTTCTGAACGGGGAGAGACTTATGCTATCTGAAGGTACATATGGAATAAATAACTCTGTTTACTTCCCAGAGAGCTCTCCATTCTCAAAGATTACCGCTTATGGATCAACAGGTAATGGTCCGACATATTTCTTAGAAGAAACAAAAGCAGGTGTAACAAATGAATATGGATATTCGAGTGACTCACGCCAGTTTGCAGGTAATGAAAGTACAACAGCATTTTCATGGTTACTAAATAAGGTATATGATGCAGATAGCAATTATATCAAATACAATTATTCTAACTTAAATGGAGAGTATTGGCTCAGAAGTATTGTTTATACAGGAAATACAGCTCAATCACTTACTCCATACGATTCTCTTTTATTCAATTACAGTATCAGAACAAGTGATGAGGTAAAAACTCGTATTGGAAGTGCGTACATTCCCAAAACAAAAATCCTTCAGAACATTATTGTTTACTGTGAAGGAGTGCAGGTTCATAAATATGAGTTTAATTATACTAATGGATTCTATTCTCAGTTGGTTGAAATAAAAGAATATGGTAAAACACAAACTGATACTTATAATCCTATTGTAATTAAATGGGGATCAAATGGAACATTTTCAGAGCAATATGAATCTCAGATAACTATGTATGATGAGATACAAGGTGTAGAAACCGGAGACTATAATGGTGATGGTGCCGATGAGGTAGCAATCTGGGGTAATAATAGCACTGATGCAGGATTGTCTCTCTACAGATTAAATTCCTATGGCTCGTTTGACAGAGTTTTTAACCGGACATTCCCATTGGATTATTTTTCACCGTTTTACAAGAAATTACCCTTCAATTCGGTTTCAGATATGAATGGAGATGGGATTGAAGATTTGATCTTTTCATCATCAGATTCTTTGTTGGTCTATATGGGAAGTACTTCGTCACAAACCCTCTTCACTGCAAAGACTGGCAGAAGCAGTGTCGGTTCTGAATATCTACCTGGTGATTTTAATGGGGATGGCATTGGGGAACTATTAACATCCAGTTACATAATCTCATTTGCTTCAAGCCAACAGTGGTCTGTGTCTTTACCAACAGGGTCTCAAAGACTATTAGTCGACTATGATGGCGACGGTAAAACAGATCTGTTGACTCTTACGTACTCGGGATATGTCTTGACTAAATTTACATACGATAAGTCAACCAACCAATATTCGGTATATAACCTATCCAGTTATTCAAGTACTCTGCTTAATTATACTAACAGGGAAAGAATATTCCAAGGCGATTTTAACGGAGACTTCCAGACAGATTTTATTGCCAAAGATGAATATGGCTGGCATATATTGGATTATAATGGGACACAGTACTCAACCAATACTGAGTATGCATTTAGTATGTTAAGTTCCTTTGATCCCTCTGTACCTGCTAACGGGCATGCTCTTTTTGTCCGGGATATCAATAATGATGGTAAATCAGATATGATCCAGATTACTAATCACTACAATGGTGGAAATATTGATGGGATCAATCTTGTTTATCACCTTAGCAAAGGATTTGATTTTAAAGTCGAGAATTATTTGAGATTAGGCTCTATGACATTAGTTAATCCGAGCGATTACACATTCGGTAATTTCTATGGAGATGGACAACTGGATTGCCTGTATTCTCTATTCAATATGTTTAAGCTCAAAAACAATGACCGGGTAAATTTGGTAGAATCAGTTCTAAACGGGATGAACCTTAGAACTAATTTCAACTATAAATATATTGTGGCTCCATCAAGCCAGGTAACAAGACCAACGTTGGACACTTTAGTATATGCTCCTTACAGAAACTTCGTGGTAGATTCCATTCAATCTGTAGCGAGTGATAACAGAACAAGAAGCATTGAATATTCATTTACAAACCCAATCCTGCACTTAGGAGGAAAGGGATTCCTTGGATTTGCAAATCAAACTACTTCCGACAAAGTAACCGGTATCACAGCCACTACTCGAATGGATGCAAATGAAAAATATTTATATTCTCTCCCTTTACAAGAGATTGTCAAGGATGGGGAGAATAACACCTTATCAGAAAAGTATTTTACCGGTAGCACCAAAACCTATCCTACAGGAAGCTATTTTGGATATATTTCAAAAATTATTTCCCAAAATATCCTTCACGGAGTATCAGATACCACGTTCTATTATTATGACTCCTATGGCAATGATACATTGACTGTTGCAAAACAAAATGGAGAATTGGTTACAATAACCAGAAATCAGTTTGTTCAAAAGAATACATGGTGTCCGGCAAGAGTATCTGAAACAAGTCAAACGAAGACTTCTGGTAGTCAGCCAAGTTATCAGACATCATCCTTATTCAGGTATGATAACCTTGGCCGGCTTAGCAGCACAAGTGTTTTTGCAAATCTTCAGGATTCACTTCATGTTGATGTGACCTATAACAATTATGGAAATATATCCTCGAAGAATACTAAGCTGGCTAATGGATCAAGGAGGTCCGAATCGTATTCTTATGATTCAAAACAGAGATATACTACCACCTTAACAAGAGGGACACTGAGTTTCTCTTACCTATATGATGCACCCACCGGCAAAATAACCAAGGAGACCGCTCCAAATAGCCTTGAGACAAACTACACCTATGATGGATTTGGAAGGCAAACCAAGAAATCAGTTTCTGAAAATCGATATATTTCGACATCTTACTTTTGGAGCATTGATTCCCCAACTGGTGCTATATATTACATTCAGCAAAACGATGCTGAATCCATAGGAAAGGCATGGTATGATAATCTTGGACAGGAGATAAAAACTCAAACAACCGGATTCAGTAGTGCCATTAATAAGGATCGGATATATTCAAAAAGAGGCTTGATTGTCCAGGAGAGTAAACCCTATTTCAGCACACCTGATCCTACGTGGAACACTTTTGCATATGATACCTTAGGCAGAATTGAATCATCCGTTGCTCATGGATCTACTTTGAATTATACTTACGGTAATAATAACATTACTTCTACCTTGCAGGTATCGGGAGGCAACAGAGCGGGTACTGTCTTATATAATGGATTAGGCCAGGTTTCCTCCACTACACGAAGCAACAAATCTCTTAGTTTTGAGTATGACAATAACGGCAAGCTGATTAATGCCAATCCGCCTGCTTCAGGCAGTACGGTTAGTTATGATTATGATTCACGGTCGATGCTTACACAGGAAAGCGATCCGGACAGGGGTAACTCTGATTATGAGTATAACTCGTTTGGAGAATTGATTGGATTTAAAACTGCGAATGGAGATAAGGATTCAATAATCTATGACCATATAGGCAGAGACTCCATAAGAGTACGGGATAATGGTCAGACAAGGTATTCCTATTACACTTCCGGAAATGGCAAAGGAAAGTTAAGTGAAATAAGCAGTCCTTCCGGATACAAGAAATACACATACAATATATATGGGAATGTTATCAGAGAATGTGACAGTATCTCAGCAGCAGAATATTTTACATATAGTTACGAATATAACGAAAACGGTAAATTATCGAAGATGACTTATCCTGGTGGATTTGCTGTAAAGTATGAATATAACAATAATGGTTATCTTGAGTATATTAAGAAGGCAGATGACAACAGCATCATTTGGAAGTGTATATCTGCTGATGCAAATAGTAATGTTACAGAGTATCAATTATCACCAGGGAATATCACTTTAAACAAATCCTTTGATAGTAATGGGTATCTGACGGAGATAAAAACTGCCTATGGATCAACACCAAAACAACTTCTTAAATATTCATTTGATCCAGCAACCGGAGATCTTTCAATGAGAAAAGACAGTTTAAGAGGTATTACTGAAAACTTTGGGTATGATCTTTTTGATCAGTTGAAATGGTCAAAGGTAACCGGACTGGATTCTTTGAAGATGGATTATGATGATATAGGCAATATTATCTCCAAGTCTGATGTAGGGGATTATTATTATAACTCAACCAGGATACATGCAGTTGATAGTATAAGCGGAGGCCAGTATCCTGGAAGACAAAACATAGAATATAACTTCTTTAACAAACCGGTTTATATAGCTGATGCTGAAGATTCATTGAATTACACATATAGTGTACTTGATAACAGGATAAAGGCTACTTTGTACGGAACATGGGGGTTAGTAAGAACTACCTGGTATGCCGGTTTATATGAAAAGACTTTGGAAAACAGTATTACGAAGCATTATTACTACATCAACGGTCCCGATGGGCCAATAGCCCTTGCAATACAAACAGGCGGAGGCACTCCGGTTATTTATTACTTTTGTAAAGATCATTTGGGTTCAATTACCGGCATTATGGAATCAGACGGAGACCTTGTGGAGGAATACAACTACGATGCATGGGGACGCAGGAGGAATCCTTCTGACTGGTCTTATTCAAATGTCCCGGCTGTTACTTATACCCAACATGGTTTTACTGGACATGAACACCTGGATATGTTCAACCTGATAAATATGAATGGGAGAGTATATGATTCGGAGATAGCGAGATTTATAAGTCCTGATCCGATAATTCAGGATCCTTATAATATTATTAGTTATAATAGGTACACTTATTGCCTGAATAACCCGCTGAAATATACTGATCCCAGTGGATATAGTTCACGAAGATTGTGGGAGGAAGAACAATTGAGAATGGAAGCTTATGGACAGGGGGCACAATTTTTAGGGAGCTATCCTAATGGATGGAAATCATATCAAGAAAAAAGTTCATATAGTTTAAGCTATGTTATTCAATCTATGCTTGACTCAAATTACGGTGGTACATGGTCTCAAAGTAATGGTACAAGTTATTTTGGGAATGATGATGAAACATTTATTATGGGTTCCTATATAATTGATAGATACAATTATTGGAATACTACCTTAGCAGGAAGTTTTAATGTAGCATTAAATAATTATGCTAGTATTAGTCAAAGGAATCAAAATAGTACAATAGATTTCTTGTCACCACAGAATTTTACAGCATCTTTAAATGGTGTTGGTAGCATACAAACTGAAACTAGCAATGTTTGGGGGAAAATGTATATTATATCAAATACTAAGGGTGAAGCAAATTCAATGGATGGTCACGCTTGGATTCGTCTAGAAAGTATTAAGAGTAATTTTGTAACAACCATGTCATTGTGGGGTAATAGGGGAGAACAGGAATTTTGGACAGGCCTCGAAACAAATTATGGTTATGGTGAAGTATCTAAGTCCAGACTAATAAATACAACACAATTTAATATGGTAATTCAATTTAACTCAATTCTTAGTAATGTGAATTGGACTCCCTGGAATACTTGTGCAGGTTATTCCACAAACCTTTGGAATTATGTAACTGGTGATAATTTGTCTTCTCGTGATTGGTTCGGGTTTACTACTCCAAGAAGATTATCAAGATCTATTCAAAAAAATCCATATTAATTATGAAAATAATAGTATTTGCTATGATGATATTATTAGGACATAGCTGTCAAAAAGAAGCAAATGAGAACTTTTTGGTTATTTGCAGAGGCTCAAAAAAAATAATCATTATTGATTATCTTGATTCAAGAAGGGGAATATCCCAAGTCACACAGAGTATATTGAATGATACTTTATATTTGAAAGTATTTGTTTCAACTAAGGTTCCTCAAAAGGGATATGAAATCCAACTTGATTCAAATGTCAGATGCATCTCTATAGGGGATAAATTTTTTCAATTAAACCAGATCAAAGAATGTACAAAGACTAGATCTGGGAAGGATGCATTAGAAGAATTGAAGAAACATTAGGGAATCTATGTTATGTTTTCAATAGGTTGAACTTTTCTCCATCAAATCTGATGCGAAATGAGTAATTCAGATTAAACAACGAGGTGAATAATCCAAGGCAAGAAGTTCTTTGAGATGCTTGATGATGCAGTCAGGGGGTATCATAATGCAATGATTGACTCTGTTGCCTTCATAGGGGAGGTATTGATCCCGATGGCAAAGGAGATAAGTGATGCTAACGGGTGAGAAGAAAAAATGAACGTTGACTTCAGGGAACTTGTCTTTTATTATACCCTGGAGATAAATAACAGTGTAGTTGCTGTCTTAACCCCCTATAAGTTGGACAGATTTATTAAAAGAATCTAGTGCTTCTTGTTTTAGTGTTTTGGTTATTTTCATTCATCACTCGACTTAGGTTCAATAATAGGAGTTATGGAATCAGACGGTGACATTGTTGAAGATTATTAAAAATTTTCAATCTTCATTATTTATAGAAAAATTCAACTTTATGGCTGTTTTCTTGATAAAACAGTAAGTATTATTAAACGACCGTATGATGAAACTTTCTAAAATCATAAAAAAATAGAACAATAAAGTTCGATTAACGCTTTTTATTAATCTAAGTTCTATTTATCTTTGTTTTCGCATTTAATAGAACTATTATGATTTTTGGCTACGCAAGAGTTTCCACAAAGGAACAGAATTTGAATTTGCAGACCGATGCGCTTAAAAAAGCTGGATGTGAAAAGATTTTCCAGGAGAAAGTATCCGGGAGATCTACAAATCGGCCAGAGCTTTTAAAACTCCTGGAACAAATAAGAACCGGTGACACATTAATAGCTTTTAGCGTGGACCGCCTGGGGAGAACCACCCGGGAGCTGGTAATCCTTTTAAATGACTTTAAAGAAAAGGGAATAACATTTAAAAGCTTGACAGAAGGAATTTTTGACACGTCAAGCCCGATGGGAGAGGCTATCTTCCAAATTATAGCCATCCTGAAGGCGATGGAAGTAAATGTTCTCCGGGAGAGAACAATAAAAGGACTTGAAGCAGCCAGGGCCAGAGGATTAAATGGTGGCAGACCGGAAGGATCTTACAACAAGAAAAAAGCCTCTGCAGTTGTTACGCTTTATAAAAAAAAAGAAACCATTAACTTTATCGAGGAAACGCAAAATATTAGCAGGTCAACTATTTACAGGTACCTTAGAAAAGAGGGAGTAGAGATTAAGGGATTCAAAAAAACAATAAAAAGTTAGTTAAAAAACAAAATTCATGAATAAAGACAAATTTGGATTTGAAAAATTAGATATTTCAAATATGGAAGAAGTGGCGCGTTTTGATGAAAATCCTGAGCTATATCCTGAAAATGATAGAATTCAAATGTTAAGAAGTCTTCCAGACCTGGTTAAGGACATTATAGAGAATATTAAAAAAGAAGAAAGAAGTGAAAAATTACTTCCGGTGTTTAATACCATTGTGAAAATATTCGCTTCTTTCTCCAAATAACAATTCGAAAAGGTAAATCTGTATGCTGATAATAAATCTCTAAGATCATGAAAAAACCTGTTCTTGTACACATATTTTACTCACATCCCTACCTGGACACAAAACATCCGACACATTTTGCATTTGAGATTAAAACAAAACTATTAGTTGAAAACGTTCCTTATGTTGGGGATTCATTTAATATGGAAGGACTATTTTCCAAAAGTGAAATAGAAAAAGAATGCAGGATTTGTAACCCGGATTTTAATGGCGCCATTGATCTTGTACAGGTAAAAGACAGATTGATAAAATATAATAATTCCGAAATTGATAGCATAGGACTCTGTGTAACAGAACATGCTACATCAGCTTTTAGGGAAGAATAAATATGACGGCAAATTTACATAATGATCAGGCCGGCTAGGTCCGGATCAGAAGCTCCCTGGCACTCTTTTTGACGGCATTTATTCCCTGCAGCTTCAGTTCCGGAAGATCCTCGATACTAAATTATGACGGCAATGGAAGATAGAAAGAAATTTACTTATCGCTATGACGATGAGACAGAAAAGCTCCTGGTGGCAGGAATGAAGAAGTTTAAACTCACATCACTGAATAAGTTAATTGATAAACTTATTGTTGATGCCCTGGTACATGACCCGCAGCGTATAGAAGAAATAACAAATGCGTGTAAGGATATGAATAATGATTTTTTTGAATGCCAGAAGGAGAAGAAACAGATAGAGATCCAATTAAACAAGCTGAAAGAGGTTCTTAAAAGAGACATTGAAAATAAAGAGATAATAAACAAGCTAATTCAAGAACCACCAAAATAGTTTAATTATGGCACCAAGAGCAAAATGTCCAAAATGTGGAGAAGTAAGAATCGATAAGGGAACTTTAAGAAAATCGACTTCGGGAACAGAAATAATTTGGCTCGCAGATTGTCCGATATGTGGGCAAACAATAAATTCAAAAAACGAGAAACTTTATCCCATCCCGGAGGAAGATAGTTTCACCCCGCCTGATGATGATTCGGCAGAAGTAAAATATAAAACCAAGGGGGAAAAATCTTAACTTTAGTTCATGAAAAGGAATTTATTAATCTTAACGTTTTTGCTTTTTTCAATTACCCAGGCTAATTGTCAAAAAGTTAAAAATATCAGGATCACCGAACCGGAGTTTTCCGGGACCGCAGTTTTCATAAATGACACTATCGGTAATGGAATTTTACTGGAACAACAAACAGCAACAATGGGGAAAGTTAAATTGCGTTCAAAGGAGACATCATTAGAAGTTAATTATTGCTGTTCAATCGTTTTTGCTGACACAATTAATTCGCAATTTATTGTCCGGGTTCCAAATAATTCAATTAACCCATATGACGTGATTAGTATTATTAAAATGAATATAGAAGACACCAAAAGAACCTGGAAAATTTCAAACCCCGAAACTGTAAAATTTGAAGCAAAGAAATACGGAACCAGTTCATATATAATTTCTGTACCAAAATTTGCTTTTGGACAATATGGGATTTATTTCAACAACACTTATACCATTAATCTATTTGGAGTGAAGCTTATAAAGGAAAACTTTTAAGTGGTAAAACTAAGTTCAATTTTTATTGCAGAGATCTTCGAAAGAGGTCTCTTTTTTTATTTCATTTTTGCCAGGTTTCATTGAGCAAAAAAAACTAAGAAAATTCATTAAACAAACTTGCAAAGCACCTTATGTTTTTTGTCTTTTAAGACCTGTAGTTATTTTATATATTGTTTTTATTTAATATATATTGTTTTTATTTTAATATTTGGGCATTTCACGGGAGATGGTGTTTGCTTTGCTAACGTCTTTAATTATTTCCGTGATCGTTTTGTTTCAGGCTACATTATATTTCGGAAGCCATGAAGTAGAAAAAACTTCTTCGTGTTCTAAACCCTTCACAGCACTAATGCGAGTAGTAAAGAAAAACCAGTAGAACCATTTTTTACGTTGTGCAATAATGTTTCCGAAGGAAAGCAAGATGGAATCAGGCTAACCTGATTCTGCTATCAGGATTCACCTGATATTCAAATATATATAAATTAGTGATAGTTATTATTAATAAATAATATAACTATTTGTGATTTTATATCAAAGAATATTAATACTTTAGCATTTGAAAATAACTATAAAATAACTATTATATGGCAAAATATGAAACTTTAAACTCCAATAGTGATACAAAAATAACTATTGCCAGGTTAGCTAAAAAGTTTGACATGAGCCTTGTTGATTTCTTAGATGCAATGGCAAAATACTTTGAAGTTACCGGAGTAAATCCAAAGGATCAGGTAATACTTTCCCCAGCAGAAGAGCTCAAGAAATTCAGGGAGACAATAGTATCGTTCATGCGAAAACAAGAGAATGATTTTATAAAACCCACGTTCGGGAAAATGGACACCTTGATTGCAAGGTTCATAAAATACATAGAAGAAGAAGCTCCAAAAAACGCAGATGTGGCAGTTCAAAATAAGATGAAATCGTTAGCTCTTTCGGGCGAAATAATCAAAGAAGAAAAGAAAGGATCTGCAGAGAGTGAAGCTGTAAAAATTGATGTAAACACGGATCAGTATAAGGCAATCCAGGAGAAGTGTAATAAGCTTGAATTGAAGTTAAAAACAACCAAAGAATATCTGGAAAATATCCTTTCCCACACGGAAAATAAATATACAGGGATGGAAAGAAAACCAGTTATTGATCTTCCGATGGGAGACATAAACGAGTACAAAAAATACTTAAAAACACTTTAATGTACGTTAAGATTCATTCATCAAAAAAGGATAATAACAGGGGTAGCTGCAGGGACCTTATTAATTATTTGGAGAAAGAAAATCTGGAAAAGGACACTTTAAGCCAGGCGAAGTTTTTCGACCAAAACAGCAGTGACGTTTCTTACTGCCTAGCTCAAAGTTCTATTGATAACAACAAAGGAAAACTTGGCAAAGACGAAACCAAATTTTACATGATTTCTATTAATCCAAGCAAGGACGAATTAAGGCACATTGGAATAAAAGCATCCGGGAGAGATATAAAAAACACATCACAACTTACCGCCATCGAGCTGAAACGTTACGAGGACGCCTTGAAGGATTATACCCGGAAAGTTATGGATGATTACGCTAAAAACTTCAACCGGGGATTAACAGGAGAAAGCCTGGTCTACTTTGGAAAGGTCGAACACACCCGGTATTATGGAAGAGACTCAGCGCAGGTGAAAGAGGGACTATATAAAGCCGGAGACAAGAAGGAGGGACTGCAAACACACGTTCATGTTGTAGTCTCAAGAATGGACGAGTCGAAGAAGATCCGTTTAAGCCCGATGGCAAATGCCAAAAACTCCAAGAATATAATTAACGGCAAAGAGGTACAGATCGGCTTTGACCGGATGAAATTTGTTCAGAGCTGTGAAAAGAGCTTTGATACAAATTTTGATTACAAACGCTCGCAGCAACATAAGTTTTCTCATTATCACACGATGAAGAACCAAATGAGAAATATGGCAAAGAGTGTTGTCATGAGTATAGCAAGAGACGTGCCGGTAGTAAAAGAATATAATAAAGCTTCCCAGGTTGTAAATACTGCAGTGAAGCTGGTTAATGCGAAAGATCCTCTTGATGCTCTTTCTGCAGTTTTTAAACAAACCCCCGGGGCAAAAGAATGTATTAAGGCAATTAATTACGCCTATAACCCGTCAAAAATTGCTCTGGATGTCGCAAAAAAGGTTTTGACAACGGCCCTGAACACAGGTCTTTAAATATTAAACATGGAACATATAATTAACTATTTTAACCAGCTTTCCCTAATTTCAAAGCTCATTTTGGGAGTAGTTGTTTTAGTTGTTTCGTTGTTGCAATACACAGCGCTTTCATTTAAGCTTAAGTATTACTATAAGATTATTTTTTTTGTAATCATTCATGGACTGGTTTATTTGTTTTTTACTTTGCTTTATAGTTATAGCCTGCTATTACATGGTGGCATATTTGTTTTGGCCGGTCTTGTTTCTATTATCTTTCTTTTAGTGACCAATACAGGGCTAACAAGTAAAACAGGTAAAATTGACCCTATTTGGAGCGTTAAATTCCCTATAAGAAATTCATCACCCCTTATCATGCAGAACATAAAAAGGGGTATCGCAATTTTTGGAAGTGCCGGAAGCGGGAAAACAGAAAGCGGCTTTGTGCCAATTCTTAAACACGCCGGGGAAAGAAACATTCCCTGTCTTTGCTATGATTATAAAAATGGAGAGATAACAGAAATTGCGCACTTCTTTTTTCAGGATTCAAGTGTAAAACAGGCAACTATTATACCACACTCTCCAATGTATTCGGACCGGGTAAACCCTTTTTTGCCTAAGTACATTCCAACGGAGCAACACCTGAGGCAACAAACAAAGCTGATCTTTGCAAACCTTAAGAAGGTTGACAACGTGAAGGAATCAGGAAGCAGTTTCTTTGACAAGATTCCAGAGCCGACACTTGCAGCTGTTATTTGGAGGCTTAAGGTAGATTACCCTGAAATGTGTACTCTCCCTCATGCGGTTGCCTTGTGCCTGGTGAAAACGCCAACAGAGATAGTTGAATTTATCTCAAAAAACCCATATTCAAGAGCGATAGGATCTCCGCTGGTTGATTCACTGATATCTGAAAACCAGGTAGCGGGTGTTAAAGCTTCACTTTCGCTACCCTTAACAGATCTTGCGCTTCCAACAATCTTTTGGGTAATGAGTGCAAATGACGTTGATTTGGATATAAACAACCCGGAGAACCCAACATTATTAAGCATCGTTAATGATCCAAGGCTTGAAAGGATAAACGCCCCCTTTATCTCTGTTATAATAAGCACGGCAATAAACAGTATGCAGATCAGGAACCGGCCAGCGAGTTTTCTTTTATTTGATGAAGGGACGACTTTTTACATTGATGGGATTTCCAAGATACCGGCAACGATGCGAAGCTATAATATCGCTACCGTGTTTTCAACACAGGACCGGGCACTGGCAAAAGAAAATTACGGTGATGTTATAACAAGCTCCCTGCTTGCCAACCTGTCATATCAAATGATAGGCAAGGCCAATGATCCGGACAGCGTTAAATATTACAAGAACATAAGCGAGGAAATAGAGAAAAAGACTGTGTCAAAATCTTATACCGATTCTGTTATGGGGGGAGATACAAGAATGTCAGAAGGAACAAGGGAAACATCAAAATATAAAAATCAGGATTTCACAGGATTAAAGCAAGGACAGTTTTTTGTTTTCTCTGATGGGAAGGATAAGCTCTATAATTTTGATTTGTTCCCTTTTAAGCGCATGGAATTAAAGGTAAAACACCATATAACTGAAAAGGATCTGAATGACAATTTTAACCACATAATGGAAGATGTAAAAAATATAACCTAAAATTGAAAAACCCCTTTAATTTTAGGCTTAAGATTTACTTACTTACAAAAGCCGGGCATATTTAACAAAGTTTTTCCATTCAGCATGTTCCCGACAGTTTTTCAATTAAGGTATATTATAGATTATACCTATATATTTATATATAATACCCCAAATACTATTAAGGATGGTCGACTATTTTATAGAAAATAAGTATTATCTATAAAATAATTATCTGAAATCGGTTACACTTGATAATTAAAGGAGGATCATAGTTACAGGTGGATTATATGATATAATTGTAAAAACCGGACACATTGATCCCCTTTAGCCGGAGAGAATATCCTAATCATATATTGCTAAACAATAATTAATTGACTCTGCCAGTCGGTAGTCAAAATGAACCGGCTAAAAATGGTCCGGGAAGCTGGTATTCCCAGACTAAAGGTCTTGAAAGTCAGAAGTTTGAATAATATTAACAATTTGTCAATAACTAATTTTCAGTTTTTACACGCATTCCTTAAACTGCTTAACAATACTACATATATTTAGCACGCAATATTAATTCTAAACCAAATAAAATACTTATGAAAAAGACAATCTCTTTATTGGCGCTGCTTTTGTTTTTCTCTATCGAGATGCAGGCACAAATCACGAATGTTCTTAATAACTTTTACTCTGTTTGGGTAAAACCAGCAATCCCCATAGTTGCTGGCCTTGTGTTAATCGTTGGTGCGCTTGCAAATATGGGCAAGGTTCTTGGCGAATCACGGGATTATAAAGGATTTGCCCAGGGCATAGTTCTTTACTTGGCCGTGTATTTATGCGTGGTTGCAATAGTTTCCTATATCATGGCAGGATAATGAAATCGTATAGGGTATACAAAAATTTAAACAAGCAACCATATATCCTGGGACTACGATTGCCCCTGTTTTACTTGTTTATTCTTTTTGTCATTATCCTTATTTTCTTGCTTTCAGCAGGGATAACGCTTTTAAAGCTCGTGGTTTTTACTGTCATTTTAAGCGTGGGATATCTTGTCTTGAAAGAACTTAATTCAGGCGCTTTCCTGAGTTCAATAACAAATGATAAGTTCCCGGGCACCATCATAAACGATAATTATAAATAGAAGATGGAAATAAATCTGAGCGAGAACCCATCGGTACTGTTTAGGGATGGACACAGGTGTTATACAAATAATGGGAGCGTTATTTTTGGTTTTCACGTTACTCTTAGAGAGATATATTCAAACTCTGAAAAGGATTTTGATACTATTCATGATATCTGGTATAACGCCCTTAGAGATTTTGAGGAAGGGGCCATAATTCATAAATGCGATTTATATCTCAAGAAGAAATTTGACTCAGCTACGATGCCTTCAAAAACGTTCCTCCAGAGAGCAACGAAAGAGCATTTTCAGGGCAGGGAGTATAACGACCACAATTCTTTTGTGTTCTTTGTTTTTAATGAAGGTGGTAAAACAATAAATGACGGTTTTAAGAATCCTTTCAAGAAGCCCATTAAAACAGTTGAATACCTAAAAGAGTACGAAAGACAGAAGAAATTTGAAGTAACCGTTGAGCGCTGCTATGATTATATAAATAACTCCCGCTACCTTACACTTGAACCTGTTACCGAGGAGCTGTACAAATATTTGGAGTTTGGTTATTTTAACTCATTCTACGAGGACCGGTACACCGAGATAGATGTAGATAAAATGAAGGTTGGCAATAAGTTCATAGGACTTTTTGCCGTCAACCAGGTTAAACAGCTGGGGGAAACACTTAAGACCTGTAGTTATGATCAAAAAATGAGTGCCGGAGATTTTGTTTATCACACAGGCTTTGCAGACAATTTTGGTTTAAACCTTCCCTTCGATCACATCTATAATCAAATTATATACATACGAAACCATAAGCAGGAAAAAGGGAAGCTTGAGGACCAAAGAACAATGCTTTACGGAGCAAGAAAATTCAAAAAGGAATATGAAACCGATGCAGAAAAGCTGGGTGATTACCTTGAGACAATTACCAAGGATGAAAAAATTATCCTTTCCGGTTGTCATTTTAATGTGGTTTTTTATGCAGAGAACGAGGCAGATTTCCGCTCCTTTGAACAAATGGTGGCCAATGAGTTTAAAAACCTCGATATAACGCCTTACGCACCCATAGGAGCAAATAAGAAGAACCTTTTCTTTAATTCCTTCTTTGCCAATGTAGCCAACATTGACAAATCGAATATAATAATCCCAATAGATTTACAGCAGAGCCTTTGTTTCTTCACGAATGTTACAAATTACAAAAACGATGAAAAGGGGATTTACTTTAATGACCGGGTATATAATATTCCTGTTAAAAAAGATGTCTGGGACGAAGACCGAAAGAGAATTAAAGCCCGTAATTTCTTTATTATTGCTCCAACAGGTGAAGGCAAATCAGTCCTGGCAAACCATATCTTCCGGCAGTTCTATGAAAATGATATCCGGATCGTTATCATTGATCTTGGAGACAGTTACCGGAAACTTTCCCTTTTATACCCTCATGATACGGTTTATATCAAGTACCAGGATGGCGTAGGTATTGGCCTAAATCCATTTTTTGTTGAAACCGATGAAGCCATTTCAGCTACAAAAATTAATGAGCTTTCGACTTTCGTTTTCAAGCTATGGAAGAGGGACCGGCTCCCGGAAGAGGACGAAGCAGTTAGCCTTCGGAAGGTCATAACTCTGTATTATAAATCTATAGAAAAGGATCATAGTTTTCCCCAGTTCTTCGAGTTCATCGACAATAACAAAGAGGATATAATGAAAGTCCTGGATCTTAATCCAAAATTCTTTGATATAGAGGACTTTCTGCATATTACCTCAGAGTTTATCGGTAAGGGGATCTACTCATTTCTTTTTGAAGCAAAAACAGACGCCAGTTACAAGATCGAGGGAAAGAAATTCATCGTTTTTGAACTTGATGAGATTAAAGATAATCAAGTACTGCTGACCATCATGCTGCACATGATCAGTGAGGCAGTTCAGAAAGTTGTCTGGAAAGACAGAAGCACCAAGGGAGTGATCTTCTTTGATGAATTCGCAAAAATGTTAAAATTTCCATCTGTGCTTTCATCTGCAGAGTACTTCTACCAGGCAGCCAGAAAACAGGAGGCGGCTATTGGCATAGTGCTTCAATCTCCAAGCCAGCTTCCGAAAAACGATGCTTCAAATGCAATGATCGATAACACACAGGTAATGTACATCATGCAAAACGAGAAAGGCTACAAGGAGATTATTGAACGCCTTTCTCTCAAGGAGCACGATGAGAACCAGCTTGGATCGATCAAATACAACTTCACCGGAAAAATAAAATATTCAGAATTTTTACTCAAGATAGGAGCAGAGAGTAATATCATGCGTCTTGAACTTGCTAAAAAAGTTCTACTGGCATTTCAAACTGAAGGGAAGGAGTACACAGAGGTCATGGAACTTTATAATGAAACCGGAGATATGGAGAGTGCAATAGAGAAGTACAGCAAAATTAAAAATATCTAAAATGAGATCTTTATTCACATTTTTTCTGCTTCTGTTGACTGTTAATCTTTTTGGACAAGCAGCTGTTGTGGTTGTTAAAAATCCAGCTTGGAAATTAGAAGACGAAGCAAAAGACAAGATAGAAATGTCTGACAGGCTAAGAGAATATGCTAAACTTACCGAGCAAGTAAAAACACAAAAAGAAAGCTTACAGGTCATAAGAGATGCAACGGAAAAGCTTAGGAAGATTAACCGTAAGGTTGCTAATTATCATAACCTTGAACTGGCTATAGTACAGGTAAGTGAAGCATATACAAGGGTACTTGGTTCGCTTAAAAGAATTAGTGACAATAACTGTTTTAAACCCTCTGAATATCATAACATAAGTGAATCTATGATGGGGCTCTTGAGCCAAACAAGCTACTCCATTACTACGCTTACAGTGGTGCTTACCGATAATTTCTCTGAGATGACAGATGGAGAGAGGCTACTAAATATGAACCAGGCAATAAAAGAACTCAGAGAAAATCTTGGAGTCATAAATTCAGCAATAATAGAGATTGAAATACTTGATAATCAGCGCATGCAACTTAGAACATTGAATTATATAAATAGTGTTTTTAAATAATTGATCATGGGACTAGAGTATCTGGATAAGGTTTATAAAGCAATGTTTGCAGGTGATCTTGGTTACCTGGTCATCGTTTCAAAATCTATAGGAGCCTTTATATTAGTTCTCTCACTTTGGAAAAGTTTTTTCAAAAGCTTCTCGAAAACAGGAAAGGTATTTAGCGAGGGTGATGAAGGGTTTTCTCCTTATACCCTTTTTAGAATGCTGGGACTTCTTTTACTTGTTGGTTTCAGTACACAGATCTTGGATGTTTTTGATTCTGCCTGTGCAATGGTTGAGGGAGAGGCCTTAAAAGGATTTAATAATAAACCTGATTTGTTTTCTGTGTCTGCACCAACTGTTACGCCCCCACCGGCTAATGAATCAGCAATAGACGGTGTCTTAAGAAAGATGGGTGAAGTTGTAAATATGATGAATCCAACGAGCTGGACAGGAGGAGCTTACACCCATATAACGCAATTCCTTTTAAAAATACTTGACTTTTTAATCTACCCTGTTTTCCTGGCAGAGCGTTATTTTTTCATGGGGCTGATCAAGATTTTTGTACCCCTGATGATTGCCCTGTCTATTTTTGATAAAACAAAAGATTACATATACAATGTTTTCAAGATGTATGCCAGATACTACCTGGTCATTATCCCTTACGCATTCGTAGTTGTTTTTGCAAACATCCTGTTTGATACCATGACTGTTCTTATAGCGCCTGTTTCTGCTATAGGTCCTGGTAGTATAGCTATTTCAGGGGGACTGATGGTTATTTTAGCTCTAATACTGGTTATAGTAATCAAAATCAAGCTTTTTAAAATGTCAATGCCCTTTTTGAAAGAACTAATCAAGTAGCACGATGGAAAAACCCAAAATTGATATTTATAAAACCCTTATTGTCAACCGGATGGTTGTCTGGGGCCTTACTATTGCCTTTATCGTTTCTTCGGCAATATTTGCTTTTTCAATTAATGACCTTTACTCGCGGCAGCTAAACACGGTGCTTGTTCTCGACTCTGGCGGCGAAGTGATACCCATGAAGTGGATGCAAAGAGATGAAAACATTAAGGTTGAGATAAAGGACCACCTTGAAAAGTTTCACACTTATTATTATCAATATGATGCTTTTAATGTAGAGAAAAGCCTTGAAAAAGCTTTGTGGTTTGGCGATAATTCAATAGAGCAGCTTTACATAAAACGCAAGAATGACGGATGGTATACAAAGGTTTCCAGTTATGGAATAAAACAAACAATTGAAATACTCCCGGAGAATATCGAGATTGAGGGAAATGATGAGCCTTATTCTTTCCGGGTTAAGGCGAGCTTGTCCATTACACAGGATGACCAGACAGTAAGATATTCTTTTGAAACAACCGGGTTAATAATTTTTGTTAGCCGGAACTATCCTCTTAACCCTCATGGACTGCTGATCACAAGGTTTGCTGAAAATAACCGCAATGAAATAAAATAACTATGAATAAGGAGAAGTTAATATTTTTTGGTGCTATTGGCGTGGTTGTTCTTATCATGGTTATCTACGGGGTGAGTGTTTATTCTAAAAAAGACACTTCATCTGGATCTGCAGCTGCTGACTTTACTATTCCAGATCTGGTGGAGAAGGACTTGGCAAAGGAGGAATATAATAACCGGCTAAAAAAGGCCAATGCTTCCCTGCAGCCGGAAGTAAAACAGGATTTATCCAAGACAGCTAATTTTAAAACCTACCAGTCAGAACCCCGGAAAGTTGTTGAAATGAAGTCCAATACCAAAGAGCAGGTAACAATGCCGGTAACACAGAAATCAGAATCCATAAGAGCAAAAGAAGAAATACCGGCAGAAACAAGAAGTGAAGCTCCACAGAAGAAAGAAGAAGACACCGGGGGATTTGGAATAATTGTTTCTGAAAGACCCTCAGGGAAAAATTCCACATCTGGTTCACTAGTTAAAAATGGCGGATTTACTGCTGCAATGCTGGAAGAGGACACAAAAATTAAAAACCAATCTTCGGTTGTTTTTTTCCTGCTGGAGGATCTCGCTATCGATGGAAAGGTTTTTAAGAAAAACGCCATTCTTTATGGGAAAGCTTCAGAATACGGGAATGTTTTTGATATAAATATTTACCAGATAATGAATATCGATGGCGTTGTTTCCTCGGTAAATAGTCTAATTGTTTTCGACGAAAAATATTCCCGGGGCCTTCCTTACGAAGGAAACCTTAATGAATCGGTTAGGGAGGGTGTTGGACAAACCACTAATGAAACCTCTTCTGCAATTTCTTCCGGCATTGCTGCAGGGACAGGCGTAGGCATTGCCGCCAATGCTGTGGACAATACAATCAGAGCCATGACAAGAAAAAAGGAACCAATTATAAGCTTATATAAAGGCTACAGAGTTTTTATTAAAAAAGAGTAACATGAGAAATATTCTCTTAACAGTTTTTCTTGCCTTTTTGGCAGGTCCAGTTACTGCCCAAAATATGGGTGTAATTGAGGTAAATAAGGACTTTACCGCAACCCTAAATTTTACTGATAGTATTGTTTTTATTGTTGTTGGCAACAATCCATCTGTGGGGGAGAATAGGAATAAGTATTATGATATTTTTCAAAATGGCAAGAATTGCGTGATCCGTGGCAATGATCCTCTTTCCCCCGAAACGTCAATAACCGTTAAGCTTGATAATGAAAAGATCTGGTATGGCCGGTTGAAATATGGCGACAGCACGAAGATTTTTTATGACTTCACAAGCGAAGAAGTTAGAAAGATTGACCAGAAGAAAATGAAAGAGGTTGTCAGCGTTGAAAGCAACAATTCAAAGATGAGAGAACGGCTTAACAGCGTGCTTTCTGATAAAGTAGAGTATAGCTCAATCGGAAAGGTAGAAAATGGAATGACTTTTCAAATCGCAAACATAAAAAATGACGACAATTTCACATACTTCAAACTTATTGTAATCAACAATACTGGAAGCGATTATAACATTGATGGTATACACTTCAAGGTTGTGGAGGGAAAACGAAAAGGGATGAAGAAGAACGAAGCCAAGATCGAACAGCGTATTAAAATCGAGTTTGAGTCTCCCATTAAGGTCGTCTCTGCATATCAAAAACAAGAGCTGGGATATGTAACAGAGCGTTTTACCGGTGGTAAGGATGCCTCACTTATAATTCAGATCCGGGAGCTGAAGGGGACCAGGAACCCGATCATCAATATTTCTGGCGATAAAATGCTGAACGTCAAAGTTTTTGAGCAAAAACTGTTATCCGATGAAAATTAAACTAATCTTAGCCCTTTTGCTGATTTCAGCTTCCGTCAGTGCTCAGCTGATCCACGTGGAGGGGAGTAAGGCCATCGGCCTTAATGCGGGCTATGTAAAAAACGGCTTCAATATTTCTTCAAGGATTACCCTTTACCAGAATAACAATATCGCCCTACGAGGAAGCTTAGATTTTGAACAGGTTAAATTTGATATTAGTAAAGCTTCTATTGTTTCTGCAAACCCAGAGTTCATGTATACTCTCTTTACCCTGGGCGATGGCCTTTTTTTCAGTGCAAAAGGAGGGTTCCTTACAGGTGTTGAATTTATTAGTAATTCAGTGCTGGTCCAGAAGGAAAGCCAGTTCTACGTTGGTGAAAATATTGGGCTTTGTGCTGAATATTTCATCACAAACAAGATTATGCTTAACCTGGATCTTGATCAGCGTTTCTTCCAGCTCAGTAAGGTTGGTAAGGCTAGCTACATTATAAAACTTGGCCTAAACTTAAATTTTTAATGTATGAAGACTAAGAGTATTCTAATTCTATCTATTATAACCGCAATTATTTTTTTAAGTGGTAATAAAGGACTGGGCCAATGTGTAGAGCAGTCAGTTACCATCAATAATTCTAATTTATTAAATGTTTGTACTGGTTATGGCTCAAGCTGCCAGGTAACTATTTTCCTTGAACAGAATGGATCAGATTACATTTTTAACCCGGTAACCTTAAGAAAACCTGATGGCGGCGGTGACGGAATATCGTTTGCAAGCGCCACTTATGTGTCTGAATCAATGTATACATATACTATACCGGCTGGTTATTTGAATCAGGTTGGAAATTGGTCACTTGATTATTCAACAAAACAATCTTGTACAAATCCTATAAATAAAACAGTACCGATAACAGTTGTTGGGTTTACAGGAAATACCATAGGGAGCGATGAAGTTATATGTAACGGTTCAGGAATCCCTTCTCTTATTAATAATATTTCATTAAGCTCTAACTCAGGTTATTCTATCGTTTGGCAATATTCAGATAACGGGAGCTCTTGGAATACGATTTCCGGGGCAACATCATCAACTTACCAGCACACAATTATAAACAAAACAACAAGGTTTAAAAGGATTGCTACTACTACTACTTTAAGTTGTCCAAGTACAAGCAATATAGTTACTAAAAGTGTTTATAACGCATTCGTACCAGGGGCAATATCGGGTAACCAAAACAATTGCTATAATATTACCCCTTTACAGTTAACACAGATCGCTGCTCCCACTGGAGGAACATTATCATATAATTATCAATGGTACTTATCAACAGATGGTTCAAGCTTTTCTGCAGTTTCCGGGGCAACATCTGTTAATTATCAACCCGCTTTTCAGCAAGGTATAAGATACTTTAAAAGACGTGATTATGATCCAGGTTGCGGGGATTCATATACAAATACCGTGACGGTACTGGGTTATTCATCTTTAAGCGTTGGCACCATCACGGCTGACCAGTCAATCTGCTATAATACCACGCCTGGCCTGTTAAGTGTTGGTACTTCAGCAACCGGAGGCACCGGTACTTTTACCTACCAGTGGCAGATTTCATCTGATGGATCTTCTTTTGGTGATGTTGCAAGTGCAACCGGTACAATTTATCAGCCACCTGCCTTGTTATCAAGTAAGTGGTACAGGCTGAAAGTTATAAATAGCTGTGAAACCGGCTATACTAATTCAGTTAAGGTGACTGTGTATAATACGCTTAGTCCTGGTACCATCACGACTGACCAAACAATTTGTTATAATAATACCCCGGTAGCAATCAGCCTGACAACTTCTCCAACCGGAGGGTCTGGTACTTATTCTTATGTTTGGGAAGGTTCATCAGATGGTAGTATTTTCAGTCCTATTTCCGGTGCAACTGGTACCAGTTATCAGCCTGGGGCATTATCCTCAAATACATGGTATAGGCTAAAAGTTATTAATAGCTGTGAAACCTCATATACAAATATTATTAAGATTTCTGTTTACAATCCATTTAGTCCAGGATCTATCACCGCAGATCAGACAATATGTAATAATACTACTCCTTCAGCTATTAATTTATCAACGGTATCATCCGGTGGAACGGGTGCTTATTCTTATGCCTGGGAAAGTTCATCGGATGGAAGCGTTTTTAATCCTATTTCCGGTGCAACCGGCACTAGTTATCAGCCGGGTGTTTTATCTTCAAACTCGTGGTACAGGTTAAAAGTAACTAATAGCTGTTTAGCGAGTTATACAAATACTTTAAAAATAACTGTTCGTGCAGTATTTGAGCCCGGCACGATTGGTTCCACGCAAACAATATGTTACGGAGTAACTCCGACATTATTAAATTCAGTTGTATCAGCAGGCGGAGGCACAGGTACGTATAGTTATTCCTGGGAATCTTCACCTAACGGAATTGCCTGGTCCCCAATTTCTGGGGCGACAAACGAATCGTACCAACCATCGGGCCTGACTTCAACAACGTATTACAGAAGAAATGTTATTAATCCATGTGGCTCAGGTTATACTAATACATTTTTTATAATCGTCAGGCCAGATCTTATTCATGGAACCATTACCAATAGCCAAACAATATGTTATAATACCACTCCTTCGCTTCTTGTAACAGGTTCTTTACCTACAGGTGGAACAGGATCGTATACTTATCAATGGCAGAATTCCGTGAATAATTCAATATGGAACAATATAACGGGTGCAACATCTGAAACCTACCAGCCCGGGCCAATGACTTCTTCGCTCTACTACAGAAGATCTGAAACAAGCGGGAGTTGTGGAACGGTTCAAACTAATTCCCTGCAAATTTTTGTAAATGGTCCGCTTGTAGCCGGAACGGTAAAATCAGACCAGGCTATTTGTTATGGGATCGCTCCGGGAATATTCCTTACAAATACTTACCCATCAGGAGGAACGGGTTCATATAACTATCAATGGCAAAAACTTATTGGTTCAACATGGACTGATATTACCGGAGCAAATAATGAAACATATACATCTGTGCCCTTAACTGTGACTTCATACTTCAGAAGAGCTGAAACAAGTGGGAGTTGCGGAACCGTTTACAGTAATCAAATTACTGTTACCGTTCGTAGCCAGTTCTTACCCGGTGTAATTGGTTCATCCCAAACCGTGAATTATGGAGCCGTACCAGCTGAACTGGTTTCCACTCAATCACCTTCCGGAGGCTCAGGTACATTTACCTATCAATGGCAAAATTCCCTGGATAATTCAACATGGTCAAACATAACTGGCGCAACGTATGAAAGTTTTCAGCCACCGGCTCTTACTGTTACAAAATATTTTAAACGATTGACTACTGATGGATCTTGTGGTGTGATAGAAACGAATGTTTTAACAATAAATGTTAATACTTCTCTTGTTCCTGGTGTAATTAAAGATAACCAAACTATTTGTTATAATGTAGCTCCTTCGCTGCTTGTCACGGATATAGCACCAACAGGTGGAAATGGAACTTACTCATACCAGTGGCAAAAAACCGAGGATGGTATAAACTGGAATAGCATAACAGCGGCCAATAGCGATAGTTATCAGCCAACGGCTTTGATTAATAAAACATATTTTAGAAAAAAGGTTAATTCCGCTACTTTTGAAGATTATTCAAATATTGTTACTATCACGGTTAACCCCGCTTTTGCGGCCGGGGCAATTGGCAGTGATCAGGCAGTTTGTAAAACTTATGCTTCATCTCCAATTACAACTACAGTTTTACCTGTCGGCCAATCTATACAAAACCTCTGGCAAGTATCTGATAATAACGCAAGCTGGACTGACATAACAGAAGCAACAAATGACTATTACGATGCAGGAGTTCTTACAGCTTCAAAGTATTTCAGGAAGAAGGTAACCGGTTCCTGTGGCACTGGTTACACGAACAGTGTTAAAATCACTGTTAATGATGAATTACAAGGAGGAATAATAGGGAGTGATCAGGCAATAGCTTATAATACTTCGCCTTCTCTTTTAACCGGTACGCTCCCAACCGGTGGAAGCGGTACTTTCTCTTACCAGTGGTACTACTCTGTAAATAATATTGATTGGCTGGTAGTAATAACCTCAGGGGACGGGAGAGATTATCAGCCGGGATCCCTTTCACAAAAAACATACTTTAAACGTAAGGTAACCGGAGGGTCTTGCGGGGAGAAATACAGTAACACTGTAACTGTTACTGTATTTGACACTCTTTTGCCGGGTGTAGTTGGTGATGCTCAAAGCATATGTTATAATACTGTCCCCGCCCTTCTTTCCGGGACAAGCCCGGCCGGTGGAACCGGCCAGTACTCTTATCAATGGCAATATTCCCTGCAAGGAGTTACCTGGAGCGATATCCCCTCAGAGGCAGGCATATCTTACAGGCCTGATGCTTTAAAAGTTAACACTTATTACAGAAGAGCTGTCACAAGTGGGAACAGTACTGTTTATTCAAACTTCGTGATGATAAAGGTTTATGATCAGGTCAGTTTGCCTGAGACAGACTTAAAAGCAAGCTACTGTAAGGGTTCAGTAGTTAACATTAATGTTGTTAACCCTGCTTACCTGAGTTACAAATGGTTTGATTCCGGGCACGCTTATTTAATGGATGGAACAAAATTCACTTTAAACAGCATTACCACGGGTAATACTGTTTACGTTAAGAGTTTGGATCTTAACGGGTGTTTAAGCGATTACCAGGAGCAGAAAATTATCATTGATAACGTGCAGGCAAGCTTTACCCCGGATATAACTACTGTTACCCTTGGTGATGCAATCAAGTTTACCAATACAAGTGTTAACGCCAATAGTTATTCCTGGAACTTCTTTGAGGGCGATATCATAACTGAACACAGCCCGGTGCACTATTACAACACCCTGGGTGTTAATTCCAAAAAATTTAGTGTTCTGTTGATTGTAAATAGTCCGGATGGCTGTGTTGATTCTGTATTGCAAGATGCGATAATTACCGTGGTTAATAATGTTACCGGCATCGAGACAAATAAGGAAGTTACGTTTTCTTACTATCCTAACCCTGTGAAAGAAAAACTTTACCTCAGTAGCAACAGAATGATTGAAACAGTTAAGATTTTCAACTCTGGAGGTAAAATGATTGAGTCCCTTATCTTTGATAATGATTTTGTTTTTGTTGATTTCAGCTCTTTCAAATCTGGTATTTATATCTTGGAAATTAACGGTTTAAAGGATTCTAAGAAAAGTATTAAAATCATAAAACAATGAAACCTGTAAAATTTTGCCTTTTGATTTTTGCTCTGGTCGCTGAGCTCTTTTTTCCCTCTTGCGATAACCGTGAAGATTACTTTATTGATGTTAATAAAGCCCCAACTCTCTCGCTAATTAAAAACGGGGTTGTGCTTGAGGGCAACACTCACTCGGATTCACTCAAGATTGGAGTACCCTTATCCTTACAATATTTTATTCAGGATGAAGAAAAGATAATATTACAAGTCTCGCAGGAACAAGAAAAAAGCACCTTTGAGGTAGGTAATGAATTAATTAGCTTCACCGGTGTTAGTGAAGGTCAAGCTTTGGTTACCCTGATGGCAAAAGATTCTTTTAATGAAAAAGCCAGGTTTTCTATAACTTTTATAGTTTTTCGAAATATTGCACCAATAGCCTTGTTTAGCGTTAAAAAGATAGGTGTTTCAAGCCCTTACGAATACGAGGTAGATGCTTCAGGATCGTATGATAAGGATGCAAGATTTAACGGGAAAATTACAGAGTATGAATATACGCTTGCTAATTATAGGTTTAGCTCTCCACTGAGTAAGGTACGCTACGTTTTTGGAAGTGCCGGGCAGAAGCAGATCCGGGTCCGGGTTAAGGACAATAACGGAGATTGGTCCAGCCAAGTATCTCAGTACGTGGTTTTAGATTGAGTTTTGAGTTTGAGTTTTAACAATATTGCAAAGTAAGAAGCAGCCTTTTGAGCCGCTTCTTTTGTCTCGCTGCGTTTTTCACCGAGCACCCTTTTTGGCTCTGGCGAGTTGCATTCCTGCAGAGCTCGTTTCCTTCCTCAAGGGTTAATCAAATGTAGCTATATTTCAGGACGTTTGCAAATTATTTATTGTATTTTATGAATATTCTGGAGCAAAGTGTACAACTTTTTACGGGATCTAATAAATAAAAAGACTTTTTTGCACACCCTGCAGAAGCAAGTATTAAAAGGTACCGAGTATGCCAACGCAGCCATGAAAACCATACAACTTAAAATTATTAAAACAGCAGCCTGAGTTAAAGAACTGAAAACCAAGATAAAGATAGAGTTACCACAGTTTTGCACGACAAAAGATGAACAGACCAAAGGGTTCGAGCGATTGATTGCGCTTCGAATGTAAGAATGTTAAATCACAGCATCTTAAATATATAGTCTGATAATCAATAACATAAGTAAGAAAGGTATGCCCTGGTGGCAGATTTTGAGCTAAAAACAAAAGTTGTCGCTGAGAAAAGCAGCATAGAATCTGAATAAAAATCGAAAAATCTTATCCATCAAACTAAATCACGGATCCCCTCAAAATAATGACGAGCGGAAAAGTCAATTTATATGTTTAATTTTAAGTTTATGAATTAATCAGATTAAATTAATTTTCAATAATAGTTGTTAACATTATTGCTGGGATGATATTCCTTTTGGAATCCAGATCATCAGAACGATAACTTAACAACTTTCTACATTTAATTGAAAATGGAGGTTCTTCTAAGAAAACTCCTGAAGATAATAAATTTTGGAGTCTAATAAAACCGTTTGGTTCTTTATCTCCATTTTTGCATTCAGGATACAATGGAATATGCTCAGTAATTATAACATATTTGAAATTCTTTAACTTACTAATAATTTTTAGAATTTGGGCATTGCTAAGATGCTGCAATACTTGACGAATAATACACAAATCTGCTTTAGGAAGTTCTTTACAAGAAATAGCATCCAAATGAATGAAATTTAGATGTTTGCTACTATATTTACTTGATAAATACTCAACTACATTGTTAACAATATCAGAACCAATATAATTTCCTTTAAAATTCTTTAAAACTTTACTCATTATTGTAAAATCACCACACCCAATCTCAAAAATATCTTTAATCTGATTTTCTTCTATAAATTCCTTTAATACAGTTATATAATTTTCCACCTTATTGTCCATAGTACCAGGTCCAGAACAATATTTATCTCCATATATATTTTTACCCCATAATTGTCGCTCATATATATTAGTAAAAATCTCCTCAATTTTTTTTTGAATGTTCATAAGTATATAGGTTAATGATAAGTACTATGGGACTAGAATATCCTTAGCAATGACTGCACAATACATCTGGATTTTCACAGCATTAAGAGTCGTCCCCCAAAAGGATTTAATCTTAAGATGCTGCTTCATCCATTTGAAAAAGAGCCCTACCGCCCATCGTTTTTTGATTTATAGATCTCCAACTTTCCTATATGATCACTTTGGACCCTAGTTGTTTTATCAACTGCTCTGGAATACATTCTTTTAAATCGCAGGTTTTCCTTTGCTCTTGTTACGAAGAATGACCCGTTAGTAAGGATTTTATACAGCCTCAGAAAGTCAGGATATCCTTTAGCCGCGACATAAAAACTACCTTCTTCGTATGGAATGATATCCATGATGTTGACATCGTGAACGCTGGCATTGGTAATATACAGAAAGCTTGGAATAGAAGTTTTAACATCATATAATGTATGGAGCTTTATTCCTCCTTTATACTTTCTGAACTTAGCCCACCAGAAGATGCTTAAACACAGGTCGATCGTTGTGTAGGGTCCAATGCATAAACATTACCATCAACTTCGAGTTCAAAATCGTCACGCTATAAAAAACGCTACAATTGCGATTACTTCATAATTTCAAAGAACATGTTTTAAAATCTAATGCTTACTAATGAATTAAAATATTGATTAATTAGGGATTTCTTCTATATCCCAAGTGGCCATGCCTCTGGAATACATTGTTATAATGGCAGGTTCTATCTTGACGGAAATGTGTTGATGCTTCGGAATAATTAATCGGATCAAGGATCGAATTGCAATCTCGGGAACACCCAGACGAACTTCTCAAAGGTTGGTCTTATGTGTCTTTATACTAAAGCCTTTTTAGCTGTTACCTCTGTTCTTTCCGGAAGGATCGTGTTTGGGATATCCCAGTTATTCGGTAGTATCCGCTTTCAGAAGAGACCCAACGCTTGTCTGTAG
The DNA here is from genome assembly GCF_033447055.1 of Sedimentibacter sp. Taxonomy (GTDB): domain Bacteria; phylum Bacillota; class Clostridia; order Tissierellales; family Sedimentibacteraceae; genus Sedimentibacter. Next base: position 5,633 of record NZ_JAWQJF010000033.1, on the reverse strand, counting down.
AGCCTTTGGATTGACTCTTCACATTCATTCTGAGATTTAATTTTTTAATACTACCTCAGTAATTTTAAATAACTCATTGTCTTTCATGTTGCTGCTAATTAAATTTTAAATAGACTATTCTGCCCAGCCAGACTTTATACTCGATTTCCGACTCCAGACCGGTTGTGTATCCATTGTAGCGACCAATTCATCTACACAAAATTCTTAATACTCCCTTGTAATAATCCCTATCAAAATTCTAGATTTATTTTCCTCTTTTCCGAATTACTTCCAAGGTACCGTTATAGTTCAACCGAACTGTATCTCCCTTCATTGATTCACCATAATATTTATGATTGAGGAATATTTGATTTTTGTAAAACTGAATCAAAATCGTATCATTATTTAAATTAATAACATGATCGGAAGTATCCTTAACATTAGAAATAAAAAAACTACTTGTAATCGGTGTTTGTATAACAAGTCCTCGTTCCATGCACGTGGTGAATTTTTCCTTATTGGCTAATTGACTATAAGTAATAAGATAAAATAGGCACCAAGTAAATGTGGTTAACACTGTTATTTTTAGGACCAATTTGAGTTGTGGATTTTTTATTAATACCTGAACCTGCAATATGAATTTATTTTTACTGAACACTATTTATTCAATTTAGTTACATAATTACTATAAAATAATTTTTTAAGCAATAAGAAATTTCACATTACTTAAAGATTAATTGACAAGGTAACTTTAATATAGCAAAAAATATTTATATTCATTTATTGAGCAGATTAACCAACTTTAATAGATAATAGGTTTGAATGGGGGTTATCTCTATCCCAGAACCTGTTTATCAAAATATCTGAAAGAAAAGAAGAATAATATTAGGAATCTTGTGAAACACCTCTGTAAATGATCTGTTCAGCCTCAAGCAAGTTTTGATGTTGATACAAGTTAGGATAGTTATTATATACTCATGTAAAGATTGTTTGAATATTCTCAATACCGCCAGTCATTAAGCATGTTATTATCCTTCAATAATTACAAAAGCAATAGCCATTGTATCAGTATGTGTTAGTGAAAGCATATGGTTTTTAGCTCCAATTTTCTTACTTATTTCAAAAGCTGTACCATTCAAAACGATTTTCGGTTGCCCTTTTTTATTAATTAGTTTTTCCCCCATAAACATTATCTCCTCTTTTTTTGATTCTCCATTACATATATTTAAAATCTCAATTTGTTTCCAACTAATTCCTTTGTCCCATCCTGTACCGATCGCTTTCATATATGCTTCTTTGGCTGCAAAACGAGCAGCATAATGCTGATATTTGAATAGTTCGTTTTCACAATAGTGAATTTCCTTTTCAGTAAATACTTTGTCCCTAAATCTTTGATTTTTCAGGAAGACCTCTTTGAAAATTTGAATTTCAACGATATCTGTTCCAACTCCTAAAACCATATTTCTATCCAATTACAGTTGCCTTATAAAAAAATTGATTGAGAATTCTAGTTAGCTACACTGAATTTTCGTCGTGATTATTTTGTTATAGGTTTAGTAAAATTAATTTTTCTTTTACCTAAACCCTAGTCTGGGATTTCGTAATATATAGAATTCAAACAAAAAAATAATACTTATTCATATCTAAGGCTTTCAATAGGATTTTTTGAAGATGTTTTCCAGCTTTGCAGACTTATTGTCAATAAAGTAATTCCAAGAACTATAATTCCAGTTGAAACAAATACCCACCAAGGTAAATTAATTCTATATGCAAAATTTTGTAACCATTTCTTTAGTATTATTATTGAAATAGGACATGCTATAACAAAGGCAACAATTATCCAATGAATGAAATTTAGATTTAGCTTAACAATTATCTCTAATATATTCGCTCCGAAAATTTTACGAATACCTATCTCCTTTTCTTTTTGTTGGACATAATATAGAGCCATCCCGAAAATGCCCATAGTTGAAAAAATAATTGAAAGAAGTGTAAATGAAGATATTATTTGAGATAGTCTTTTTTCTTTAAGATACCACTTAGCCATAGATTCACTAACGAATCCTGATTCCATTGGTTTACCTGAGGTAAATGAAGCTTGACGTTCTCGGATTTTATCGATAGTCTCTAAAGGATTTTTATTATCAATCTTTACAAGAATACTCCAGGGTGTATCTTTTTCGTTAAGTTGTTTTATAATAATAGGTCCAATTTTCTGATAAAGTGGTCTGAAGTTGAAATCAGATACTATTCCAAGTACAGGGACATCATAATCAAAAATTCTGAAGAATGGTGGATTCATATTTAAATTGAGCATATTTATTGCAGTCGTATTAAGCCATATCCCCTGTTTGGAGAATGCTGCACTTGTTTCTGTTACGTCTATCCCGTTCAGACTAAAATATACACTATCGACCTTAAACTCCTGAAAACTTATTGGTTTGCCATCAATGGTAAATGACATATTATTACCTCCATCAATAGGTGTTCCACGACAATATGAAACATCAATTACTCCCGGAATAGATTTTAACATATCACGAAAAACTGCTTTTTGATTTGCAGTAATTGTGTTTTCCATCCAAAACAGATCTGACTTATTAAATCCTGGGTAATAATTCACTAAGAAAGAAGATTGGAGGCAAACTACCCATGTACAGAATATTAATATATAGGTTACTGTATACTGAAATGTTATCAATATCTTTGAGTATGTACTTTTAGTTTTTCGAGTAATGGTCCCTTTTATTACATCAATTAGATTTAGTTTACTGATTACTAAAGCAGGGAATAATCCAGAAATAATACCAACTATTGAAATTACACAGATTATGATTAAAATAAGTGAAAAATCAAATTGCTTTATTAGATTAAGATTAATACCATATTGACTATTGAAGAATGGTTCTGCCCAGAAAGCTAAACATATGCCAATTAAAGCAGCACCAAAACTTAATAAAATTGACTCAATAATATGTTGGAATAATAAAGTTTTTTTTGAGCTTCCCAAGAGCCTTTTAATCACAACCTCCCTTATCCTGAAACCTATTTGAGCTACTGTTAGGTTAACATAATTAATTATAGAGATAATCAATATTAAAAGAGATATGGCTGAGTAAATAATCATAGCTGTTAAACTATTTTGTTTAATAGCAGGGCTATATTCTTTACTAAAATATACATCCTTTAATGCTTCAAACTGAATTGATTTTGAAAATCCTGATGAGAATATCCAATAATTTTTCTTAAATTGTTCTAAGATTTCTGATTCTTTTGCTGGCAGATCCGTACCACTTTTAGCCAGAAAATAGAGACCGAAAGAACTATTTTCATTAGTAGTTAATAGTTCTTTCCAACCCCATAAGTCTGCTAAAATAATAAAATTTATTATTGCATCACATTGTTCAAAATGAGTGTTTTGGGGTATATCTTTAAAGATCCCGGAAATGATAAAATTTATACTATCAATGGTGAAAGTTTTTCCAATAGGATTATCGTTTCCAAAGATCTTTCTACTATAAGAATAAGACAGTACCGCAGAATTTTTTGTTCTAAGAACTTGTAAAGGATCACCAATTATGAGATCAAAAGAAAAAATAGAAAAAAATGAAGAATCCACTAACATAGTTTTAATTTTTTCTTGTTTTCTATCTTGAAATACTGCATTCCAGCTATTTTGATATGTTCTTGTATAGGATTCAATTTGTGGAAATTGACCCTTTAAAAGTTCCCCAATTGGAGGACCAAAAAATGCACCATTATCACGAGTTAATCTATATATTCTATTTTTATTTACATGAAAATCATCAATAGATAATTCTTGTCTAACATATAAACTTAATAGCATAACAAACATTAATGACACCGCGAATCCAGATACAGTTATAAATGAATAAAGTGGATTTCTTTTTAAAAAGGTATAAAATATTTTAAATGAAAAAAGGCTCATATGATTTAGTATCTCGGTTTTTTATAATTCGAATTCCAATTAATAATGACCAATAATCCTATCTAAAAATAGGAAAGATTATCGATTTGACCAACACTTCATTAGAATATCAAAAAAACAAGAATTTAATTCATTCTTATTTTTTTAAGATTTCGAATCTTGATTCTTTTTAATATATTTCTGAATAACGTCAACACAGTATTCAATCTTAGAAAATAATCTCATATCGATATCATCATCTTCTATTTCAATTTGAAATTCATCTTCAATCAGTGTTAAAAAAACTATTGCTTGAGTAGAATCTGTACTTAGTAAGTAAATAAGATCATCCTGATTTGAAATTTTGTCCTTAAGATCATTTTTTTCAAATAAACTTAGTAATATATTTATTAATTCATCACGAATTTCTTTTTTATCTTGAACAGGCATCTTCTATTGCTTTAATTAATAACTTTTTATCGTTGTTTAGAATATTATATACTGGTTTGTTAAGCTTTTCTTGAAAGTAAGAAAGTCTTTTTTGGTAATCAATTTCATTTAGCATTTTAGAACTGTTTAGATATATTTCATCATACATTTCTTCTTGAGTTCTCATAATTGGTGATAAAACATAAAATAAAACTTTGCATTTTGTATATGCATAAGCAACATTTATTGTATTATTTATCATCTCAATAGAGTCTTCTGGGTTTATAGTGCAGATAATGATATCTGGTAATATACCATGCAGAAATCCTAAATTATCTACACTTGGAAAATATGGCATCGCATTCAAAGCTAATCTAGGGATTAACCCACCTTGGTGGCCAGTAATAATTATATCTGGTTTATTAAAATAGGAAATAGCATTGCATAAGGTTCTTAAAAACTGTAAGAACTGTCTAGGTGAGATTTCAACGGTACTCATATGCCCATAAGGAAAACAATGATCGGCACCAAATAATTCTCCTTGAGGTTCTGTTGAAATATGAGAAACAACATATCCTTCTTCTTCCAAAATTTCCTTAATTTTTAGTTGAGTGGTAAATTTACCTTGCTTATTTGAAGTACCAATAGTCATTAAAATTGGACATTTTGCAACTGGTAAGTGTTTATAATTTAATAGAAATTCATAGTCTCGACTTGTAACTCTCGGCAGATATACTTTAGACTTATATTTTGAATTTGATATAATATTAGTTAGGTAGTTATAAATTCTTATATCAAATACAAAGAAGTTTTTATTATGCTCTAACGCTTTATTGACTAAATTATATCCAAAGTTAACATTACCCTCCCACATATTATCATAAAAATAACCAAGAACTAGTGTGTCATAGTCATTTTCACTTACATTATTATTAAGACTTAAATCATGTTTCCTCACTTCTATATTGTGAATTGTCCTTGGGAAATCATAGTAGTTTATTATAGGATACTTACACAAGTGTTTAAAATCAATAAACTGTTTCATTTCTTTTTCAGAACTAGGAAAAACACTTATCTGCTTAATCCAGGTTATTCTTTTTTGAAAACTAAGGAAGATTCTCGCCGCATTATCATAGCCATTTGTAATCATTAATGGGGCTTCAAGGTTAATCCCTCTTCCTAAAAAATTCAGAGGTTTTATTGTCTTAACCCCCCAAATAGCTGGACATAATTTGAAAAACAAATTAGGTCTGATTAAATTTGGGAACTATGACAACAACAAGAAGGAAATTTACAC
>NZ_JAWQJF010000032.1:0-18841 GCF_033447055.1 Sedimentibacter sp. | reverse complement strand
TTTCAATTCCTCATAGGTAATCTATAAACTGTACCCTTGCTTTTTTAATGCCTTTTTTACGACTTTATTTCAATTCCTCATAGGTAATCTATAAACAATAACAATTGAACAAGTGCCAGAAAAATACAGAGAAATTTCAATTCCTCATAGGTAATCTATAAACATATACACCCTAAAATATCTAGAAACGGTATTATTTATTTCAATTCCTCATAGGTAATCTATAAACTAGTAGTACATATGGCAAGAGGTTTCTTAGGTAGAATTTCAATTCCTCATAGGTAATCTATAAACTATACCATTTATTTTTATATCATGCAACTTCTTTTTATTTCAATTCCTCATAGGTAATCTATAAACGGGTATCGTATCTCCTACAAATAGAATAGTCATAAATTTCAATTCCTCATAGGTAATCTATAAACCTATTTTTCCAAATCTGCTTTGACTCTCTCCATTGAATTTCAATTCCTCATAGGTAATCTATAAACATTTTTAGTTGTCCGGCATCGTTCAATTCTACGGTATTTCAATTCCTCATAGGTAATCTATAAACTTTTTTCCACCTTTTTTCAGCGGTGCATTGAGCAGAATTTCAATTCCTCATAGGTAATCTATAAACCCCATAAAATCATTAATTTTACAGTAATTTTAAAAATCAATAATATTTTTTATATGTCCTACAATATAAAAAAAACTAATTTTTCAATAAAGAAGCTATTGTCAGTCTCCCTATGTTTTTACATTATAGAACATCGACAACTACAAAAACATCTCTTGTCCGCCTTTTTTTATGCCAATAATTTCTCTATCATAATATCTAGTGGTTCTAAAAGAATAAAAAATAAAAGAATCTACACTTTCATCAGATAACTTTTTAAGTTCATCTTTTAGTTTTCGAAGATTTACTTCAGAAATTTCGCCTTCCAATACGGAATTTTGAACCCAATACAAATATTTTCTAGCAGTTTTTAATGCTTTAGCAACTCTTTTTTCGCCTACATCATAAACCAATATAACAAACATTTATAATCACCTACCATTTAGTAATAAAAGGTTCATAATTTTTCTCTGAAATTAAATGTTTCTCTATTTTATATAATTCCATTCTTATTAATCTTCTGTACGACACATTACGTTCTAATTCATTATGCATAAAGACGGACTGCAACTTTTCCTCATAAAGCGATATGAATATTTTCATACCTTCTTCATTTAATAAAACTGAATTTAAGCTTTTATTAAAGTGTTTTGCTTGAATCATTTTTTTACCTATTAATGTAAAAATAATTCTATCGACAATTATAGGCTTAAATATTTCTGCGACATCTAAATTAAGTGTAAATCTCCTATTGTTAGTAGAATGCAAATATCCTATTCTAGGATCTAGATGAGTATTGTATATTTCACTTAAAACAGTTGTATATAGCAATGAATTTCCAAAACTTATTAACGAGTTAATTTTATTTTGTGGCGGTCTTTTACTTCTAACATCAAATGAAAAAGTACTATTTTCTAAAATATCATCGAACGCTCCATAATATCCTTCTCTGATATTTCCTTCTATCGCCATCATCTGTTCAATATCCATATTTATATCAAGCTTGTCTAATAATTGTAATATATTTTCAATATTTTTACTAACATTTTTCCCTCTGCTTGCGTAATACTTTAATACATTTATTATATTAAGAGCACTACCCTCTATGAACTTGAATGCCAACAACTTCCTCTTGTCTATATCAAGATAATGCTCTGCTTGATTTAAAATCATAAATCCTGAATTGTAATGTTCTCTGGGATAATAGCTTCCAACATAGTACTCGTGATAATTAAAATAATGAATAACAATTTGATTAGATGTACAAAATTCTAAAAACTTCTTACTAGTCCCAACTTCACCTATTACGCATATTTCCCCTATGTCTTCAACGGGCAAGTACTTTTTGCCTTCCTCTCCTTCAAAATAAATTGTGTTATCTTTACGATGAATTTCTCCGTCATTAAATATATAAATTGTTTTCTTCATATGTCTAATTCTCCTCCCTATGCCCAGCAAAATTCGGCATATGCACATTTCTTACAATATTTATTCATGACTGGTAATGGTGCATGTTCAAGATTTACAATGTGATTTATATCCTTAATGATATTTTCGATTTCTAATTTACTTTCCTCATCCAATATAACTACTTCTCTCTTTTTTTCATCAGGAAATAAAAGCACTCCTTCAGCTTCTATATTATTGTCCGACAATTCTTTCAAATAAAACAATAGCTGCATCCTTGAACTTCCAATAAATCTTGAACTTTTTTTCATTTCACCTACAATCAATTTACCATCATCTCTAGAAATAACATCAAATTTAGAATGGCCAAATCCAACTTCTTTGCTGTTTCTACTATATGATGTTTCATGAATTAAATTCCCCATTTGCATATTCTCATCTTGCTGATCTGCCTCTAATGCATGCGCTAAAAGCCATACTTCTCTTTTACATATACAATAGTACCATACATAAGTACCACTGACGTTAAATTCATCCATCATCGAAATCCTTTCTTTATCTATAAAAAAAGATGCCAGACCATTTTCCAAGCTTAACTAAAAGTAATACACATCAGATTCAACGCCATATCCGGTTTCTTCATTATAATACTTATCAAGCTCACTTCTACCAACATAATAATATACATTATTGCTATCCAATGGTGGCCGATTATATTTTGACTTAGTAGAAACATTAACATCTACAATATATTCTGACATTTTTCTAGATATAGATTTAAGTTTTATTTTATGTTCCCATTTATCTTCTGATTGATTGCTTATAGTCATATATTCATTCCAAATTAATTCTGCATCATCATCAAGTTCAATGAATGTTTGAAACTTTTCTCCATTATTTTCTATAAGTTCAAAACTATTTAAAGGAATCTTCTCATCAGATAAATTATAATTTTCACCATAAAACCATTGTGCTTGTGCCCCTTTTAAAAGTGCATCTGAAATATGTTGTGATTTAATACTTTCATCCGCTATTTTATCAAAATATTTTTCTATTATTAACATAAACTCTGGTTCATCTAAAGTATTATAATCTTTTAATAATTTTTCTGTAATATCCAAATCTGTTTTTGCACTTCTATAAACCTTATCAGCATAAACGCTCTTATTATCTTTAAGCTTAACAATATGAACTTCTCCTTTGCTCATACCTTTTCCTTCTCTATTGGCTCTTCCTGCACTTTGAAAAATTGACGGCAATGGTGCTAAATCTCTATATACCACATTAAAATCAATATCTACTCCTGCCTCAACTAATTGAGTACTTACTACAATATCATATTTCTTCTCCTTAATATCTCTTATTCTGTCCATTCTTACTTTTGGAGGAAGTAATGTACTAAGATATGTAATGCTTCTATCATTGATTTTTTCTTTCAATAATAAATATAAGTTTTTAGAACTTTCTATTGTGTTAAGTATAAACAAATAACTCTTTGAATCCACACATTCCAAATCATCTACAAACTCATCAATAGTTTTACTGTTATTAAGTTCATTTATAATTTTTGTTCTATTTAATTGCGTATAATATTTTTTATATTCACAAAGCTGTTCGCTAGCATCATAGCTAAATATATGAGGTTGCGTTGCTGTCATAGCAATAACCTTACTGTCCATTAAATCTGCATATTCCGTTAGTAATTTTCCTATAAATTTATAATATTTTACAGGAATAGTTTGTATTTCATCAATTATTACAATAGAATTACTAAGTTTATTGAATTTTCTTTGCATAGAATTTTTGTATCCCACAAGGGTTGAGAAAAATTGTTGAAATGTTGCAATAATAATTTCACTATTCCAACCTTCAATCAAGATTTGAGCATTGCTTCCTTCAATCAATGTGTTTTCATTTGTTATCCACTCAATTTCAGTCAGATGATGATGTTTGCAAAGCATATTGCTAGATATATTCTTATGTGACTTACTTAAAATTTCTTCTAAAACACTTGCATTCTGGTCAATAATACTCATAAAAGGCATAACATAGATAATTCTATATGTTTTATTTGTTTCCTCAAGTAACTTTTCCCTTAATTTAAAAGCATAATTAAAAGAGTTTAAAGTTTTACCCATTCCTGTAGGTAATGTTAAAGTATATATATTACTATTCATATTTATTTTACTATCTACTTCTTCAAATGCCATGGAGCGCAAATCATTTAGAGCTGAGTTTTTTACCCCTTTATCTTTAATATATTTTTCAACATTAGCTTCAATTACAACTCTATTAACTAATTCCCTATTCCCTAAAGATACCTGACTTTTGTCTGAATCTATAAGTAATGAAAATAAAACTTGCATGGTAAAATAATTTTGTAAATTTGTTTCACTGTCAATGCCGCTTTTTTTAACCTTAATTCTATCTCTACTTTTATTCTTTCTTCTCTTTGCAAAAAAATCAATTAATGATTGAACAAATAAAATTTCATCACAATTAAAAACTTTATCTATGATTACCGCCTGCAAGCCTAATTCTATTAACTCTTTTTTAATTAATACCATATCAATAGACTTATACTGAATAATAATTGTTTGCCCATCTATATTTTCTAAACTGCTTCTTGTTACATAATCATTTATTCTTGAAAGTTCCTCTAAATTACCGTGATGCTTTAAAATTGCATATGCCATCATTTCTATTAAATCTTCATTATCTGAAATATCACCTTTTAGTATATGGTAGTATAAAAACAACATAGCTGATAAAGCAGCATGACTTTTTAAATCGCTACTTACATCTTTACCTCTAATATATCTTTGGAAAAAACTTGTACTTTTACCTATGTCATGGAATATAAAAAAGCTAGTAAGCAAGTCACTATCTATATCATTAAGTAATTTACAGTTTGCATTTTTCTTATATAAATCACCCCATTGCAGAACTTCGTTTAAATGTTCCTTTAACCTTCTATTTGGATGTGATAATATTTCTCGCATTTTATCCTCCAATCAAATTTTCGAGATTTATATTCAGTATATAAATTTCAGTTATGATATACTCCCCCACTTCTATAGGTGAGGGAGTATTTGAAAGTTAGGTTAAGAAAGTAATCTTATAATTATTTAATCTATACACTTCATTACATTTAACAGATATTTTTCTTGCATTTGTAGAAAATAATACATCTACATAATCTAAAGGGATTCTGTTTTCAACAAATTTCTTAACATATCTCTCTTTACAATATTTAATATCAGGTAATACTTTAATTCCCTTTTCCTTTTCTATTTTGTCTGTTGGTATCGCTGAATCCATTTCTATGAAATCATCACTACTAATTTTTTGTGAACTGTCATAGCATACTAATTGAGCATCCGCTATTAAATTAGACAATCCTAACGAAATTCCATAAGCAAAGCAATGATTCGCAAGCCTATCCGCTAGCTCATCAAGTAATAGCTCGTCCTCCATTGTAACAAATACTAAATATTCTTGTCCCACTACATATTCAAATCTAGTAGGAGTTCTAGGACCGCTTGGATTCTTACTAGTAGGAACCCAAAAATCATTTTTAGTATTTATCAAATTTGTGCTCATAGTGACTTTTTTCACAGGAGTAAGTATGCCTATTCCAACTCTTATCTTAGCACTTTCCAACTCCTTATAATAATAGTTGTCATTTTTGTCTAAGCCTAATATAGCACCTACTAAACCATAAATTGATGTTGGTGGCATGAGAGAATATGTGGTAGGTGAACTTGTTGTATAATAAGGTCTATAATGTCCATAATCACCTGTAAGTTTAAAACATACACATTTCATAAATACCACCTCGCTCAGGCGATAACATCAATTACTACACCTGTATTTTTTAATTCTTCAACAATATCAATATCTGTTTTTAATTCTGTACCCAATCTAATTATGACTTTTTCTATTTTTTCTTTGTTTTTAACAATACATTCTTTAAATTCTTCTAATTGCAATATTCCATCATTTATTGACCTTACAGCCTCACCAGCCATATCATAGTTAAACTTAATTTTTTTGTCTAATCCACCAATATAAAAATCCTTCTCTTTATAAGTAACATTAATCAATAACCTCGGAATTTGTCCAGCCTTAGTTCTGGTAATTAAATTTTTTGTACCAATCCATATTGCATCTAACAAAACATCTACATCCTCTTCTGTAAGTCCAATTATTTTAGCAGCTCTATCATTAATTAATCCGTAAAAATTAATTAAACTATATGGTAAGATATATTCTTGTCTAAATGTTTTTTGATCCTTGTCATCTCCACTTGCAAAAGCACCAGTACCTTTCATCAATTCTAATTTAACCGGATGCATTGAATATCCCATCTTAAATTGCACTGGTCCTGTATATTGTAAGCTTGCGCCTTTAATGTCGCTTGGTAATACACATCCAAATAATCTAATATCAAGACATTCTCTTACATTAGCCTTAAACTGTTCTAATTCATCCAAACTTATCTTTGCTTTTTCAATATCACTTTTTGACATTTTTTTAATTTTACTTTTCAATGGTTCATTTAAAAAATCATATCCTCTATTTTTACCGTCAGCTAATGTGCCATCTTCTTTAAATGTATCTTTGACTAAAACATCATAATTTCTTGCAATAAGTTCATCTCTTATTGTTCTTTTTAATCTTACATCTGTAACAATATTTACTCCTGTTTCAGAATCAATACGTGGTTTATTAGCATCATTTGGATCTCCATTAGGATTACCCCATGATAAATCATATAAAAATATTATTTCACTTCTTTTTGCAATAGACATTTTACTCTTCCTCCTCATTTGGTTTTACATTTAATCCATCATATATCTTTTTACTTAATGACATTCCCCCAACTATATAGAAATTGATTTCATCAATAGATAATTTCCAGTCAGTAGGTGACTTAAAAATAAATTCTGAAATTGCTGTTACTATTTCTCTTGATGCCTTTGAATAGCTATTATACTCATTCATTTTGTTAACAGTTTCACTGATTAATCCCTGAACATCAGATTGACGCATCTTTAATCCTTTTAATTTAGATGTAAAATGAGTTGAACCATTTAGTTCCTTTGCTTGAATATTCATTACCTTTCTAACTAAAACACCAGTCAATACTAAAGCCCTTTTTACATCTGTATCAAGCCCTGCACTATAAGGACTTAACATTTCTTTCAAGTTTCCCTCCATAAAATTCTCCCTTCTATAATCCATACACCCGATCTCATATAAATAATTAACCCCAATCCAAGCATGCAATGTAGTAGCATAAAATTTTTCATCATTTAAAAATGCATGTCTTATATTTCTCATATAATGAGGTAGTAATGTTTCAATTGATAATTTCTCACCTGTGAAAATATCCTTTGTCAATGAGAGAAAATTATTATCCAAATCATTTTTATTCATCTTATTATCTGATTTGCTCAAAAATTCTCTAAAATAACTAAAGTTAAATTTCTCATCGATAATACTATTATATATTTCTTCAATTTTATATTTAGCAGAATATAATTCCCTAAATCTCGAAGGAAATATATCTTTAATATCAAGCAGTATTCTTTCAGCAGATTGTTTCTTAAAAAAGAAAATAATTCGAAATGAATTCACATCTCTATATTCCGCTAATTCATCAAAAATATCATCACTTAGAGAGTCTATTTCTTTGGCAGCCCCTTCTTTAAAAGAAAAACTTTTAGCTGATATATTCTCCAATAAATCAACTAAAATACCCTGCAAATCTTGATTGAATGTTGACGAAGGTATTAAATAATATCTTAGGCCATAGAAGTTAAATCCTAAATTTTCCAGCATATATTTTTTGCCTTCTCTTAAAATAGGCTCACATGAAATACAAACAGGGCAATTTCGCCATATATCTTCTTTCTGAAATCCTCCACTTATAAATCCTGGTTTATCTAATGTGTAAAATTTGAATACATCTACTTTAGGCAATAAATATACACTTTTTTTACCACATAAGCAGCATGTCCCTTTATGATTATCTTCTCCAATTAATTTTCTCCTAATTTTGTCACTATAACATTGATAAAATAATTCAACATCAGCCGGAAACTTTCCATCTACCTTCACTGTTAATAAATTTTTTATACCTTTTCCTTTAGGCATATTTTCATTAATATAATCTTCCATTTTTTTTTGATTATCGCTAATAAGCTGGTAGATTTGTGATATTAGGTTCTGGTCATTTTCATCAGATTTTTCTGATTGCAAATCCTTAAACCATGCTGCAATCTTTATTTTAAGAGTTTTATCAACTTCTGTTAATTGTGCACTTGGTCCATGGTTTGTTCCCCTTGAAGATCCAGTTCTAAGCAAATACTTATGTGCCATGTCCACATTATAATCTGTGATATCAATACCTGTATAAATTACTTCTTCCCCTCTTCTTTTAAAACATAGAGATATTACATTAGTAATATTTCTGGGTGTCTCGGGAACTAATAATTTATCATCACTATTATTTGTTTTGCAAATAGCCTTGCCAACCCTGTAAACATCATATAGCATCTTATAATCACCTCCTATTCTTTACTTCTATACATCCTAGTCCCATAGAATTTTTACCCCCGATTCCTGCATCATATGCCATCCTTAATAACTCTTCACTCCCTTCCATTTCAATCTCACAATTATAAGCTAATATATGAAAACCTTTATAATTAACCCTAGCTTCTTTTACAGCGCCAATAGGTTTCATCACAAAATCAGTATTTTCAGGCTGATTTCCATGATAAGCCTCGTATTTATGTAAAAGATTTTTTTTAATATATTGGCTAAATTCCATATCAAATGGATTATAAAATCTTGTTTGTTTATTTTCTAAAGTTGAGTAAGCAGTAACAGGAGATAATGTATAAACCTGAACCTTTTTAGATAAATCTGGAGATTCTTTAACTTCAACCCTACTAATTTCTACATTAGCCCCACCAATATTTATCGGATTACTTCCAATTAGCACACTGCTTAATAAATATTCCATAAATTCGTCTACTACAGAGGAAATCGTAATCCTCATGTCTTTATAAAAGATTATTTTACGATTGTCTTTATCCATTCGAAATGCGCCATTTATTTTCGAAAAGGTGAACAGCTTATATACTCTTTCTTCAAACTTATATCCCTTATTATGTATAAAATTTTTAAATTTTTCATCACTTATCCAAGAATAAATAACTGCTTGTACTATATGATTATACTGAATAGGAATAGACACAGGTTTTTCCGAATTAAAATATATTTCTATTCTCATTTTTTTCATCCTCTTAATTTTTTAAATTTTTATTTATATTCATTTTAATATTTTAGCTTAATATTTATATTACTATTTTTTCCTTTTTTGTTAATTTTATTATACGCTCCTTTTTGATTTTAATCAATCATCATTTCATATTAAGATATTTATATTATACATTTTGTACAGTACCATAAACAGGACAGTTATTTATAATTTTATATCCGTGTTTATAATAAATGTCTTTATTACATAATTTTTATAAATTTTATTACAATGAAAAATACAGTACTCTTTATAATTGAGTACTGTATTCACGAAATTAAAATCTTTTAAAAATGTTTCCCATTTTCATAATATTTGCTTTCTTCAAGAGAATGAAATATCACATCGACACTTTCATATCCTATTGAATTAATGTATTTAGTAATTATCTTTGCTGTTTTATCCTGAACTTCCTGGCCTCTGTCAAACCAGAATAAGTCAACTGCTGGAGGGCCTTCCACAAATTCCCCATCAAATATAAATGATGATTGAACTAGCTCCATACTGAAGTAATCTCTTGGACACTGAATTAGTTCCTGTAATTCATCTATTAAATCTTTGCTTATTGCTAAAGCTTTTTTAGCATCTATTGATTTTAATTTTAATGCAGGCATTAGTAACCTCTCTTTTGCTTATTTCCTTTGTTTTTATGTTTATTTTTTGCAACTATAACAGCTCAACTCCGTTAATAACTAATTTGAATTTTAATTTCAAGTAAGCTGCTGCTCTTCTGCAAAGAAGCATACGACCTAAGAATATTTCGAAATAATCCATCACAGCGCAAATTTTTGTATCAATGGTTAAGTCAAGCACAATGTCCTTTGTTTGTTCATTTAATGTGAGACTTGATGATTCAACTGAATAGTTTACTCTGTCATGAATATCAAATGTTGCAAAATCTCTGTTTCTTACTCTTGACCTTCTTACATCTGATTTGTCTGCTAAAATCAAAGCTGCAGCTACTTCATTAACAGGAACTGCTGTAGATTCATCGTGGTTTCCTATTGCTGATATTACAGTTGCAATTTCAGTTACATCCATACCCATATTATCCAAAATTCTAAAGGCCATAATTGCACCGCTTTGTGCATGGTCAACCCTATTTACTACATTTCCTATATCATGCATATAACCTGCTATTTGAGCAAGGTCAGCGGTTCTTTCCTCATATCCAAGTTTACTCAAAATATCTTTTGCTTGTTTAGCAACTTTTTCTACATGGGCAAAGGAATGTTCTGTGTAACCTAATTCTACCAAAGATTCATCTGCCTTCTTAATATACGTTTGAATTTCTTTACTATTTTTTATGTCATTAAATGTAATCATAATTTCCCCTCTTCATATTGTTTATATTTATAATTAAAATTTAAAAAGCGTAAATGGGTAGCAACTTGGAAATGATGTAAATTCTGTATATTTTTTTGTTTTTGGATGCTTAAATCCAAATTTATATGCCCACAAAGCAATTTGAGTAAATTCTTTTTTCTTCATAAATACCTTGTTGTATTTATTGTCACCCCATATGGGCATTGCTTTATTTGAAAGCTGCACCCTTATTTGATGATGTCTTCCTGTGAACAATTTTATTTTTAACAGTGTAAGCGTTCCGTATTCTTGTGTTTCCACTGAATCTAAAACTTCATATTCAAGGGTGGCAATTTTACCAAGCTTGTCATCGGCTGTAGTTATTTTTGACATGTTAATAGTTTTAAGCTTTTTTAAATAATCTTCCAATATTTCCTTTTGATTTTCAGGTTTTCCGCATACTACAGCGAAATATTCCTTTTGTGTCTGCCGCAATTGAACTTGCTTTGATAGTTCCTTATTGGCAAATTCATTTTTTGCATAGACAATTACTCCCCCAACAGGTCTGTCAAGCCTTTGTATAAGACCTAGGTATGGGTTGGTTTCTTTCTTGCTTAAATATTTCAATGCCCCACTCATTAAATCTTCATCATTTGTTTTGTCGCTTTGAGACGGTACTCCTTGGGGTTTCACCATGCAGAGTATGTGATTATCCTCATAAATTATATTTAATTCCATTCTTTCTCCTGTTTATTAAAAAACTTATTTTATCATCCTGAGAGGATGCAACAGAGATTCTCACTGCGTTCAGAATGTCATGAATTTACTTTTCAGTTAGCATAAATTGTTTATTTTTATATTATACTAAATCCGCATAACTTGCTTCTGCTGCTTTTAACAAATCATCAGGTTTGATGATTATTTGTATTCCTATTGCACCGCCGCTTACCAGCATTTTATCCTGAAGCAATGCTGATTCATCTATAAATGTTTTATAATGCTTTTTCATTCCTATGGGTGAACATCCTCCCCTTATGTATCCAGTATTTTTTGTTAAATCCTTTAATGGAAGGAGTTCTATGTTTTTTTCATTTGAAGCTGCTGCAGCCTTTTTTAAATCAAGTTCATATTCTACAGGAACGCAAAAAACATAAAGTTCCTTGCTGTGACCTACAGATACTAAAGTTTTAAAAACAGCCTCCGGGTTTTGCCCTGTCTTATGAGCTACTGATACTCCGTCTATTTTACCGTCCTCACACTCATATGTCATATAATCGTATTCAATGTTCATTGAATCAAGAATTCGCATGGCATTTGTTTTATTGAATTTTTTCACACTATCACCTCATATTAAAATAATCTTGTGTACAGCTCATAAATTACAAATATGTTTGCAATTAATGCAATGCCTGTAATTGCAACAAATCCAGGCTTTCTGGTTTTATGGTGGAACAATAACATAGCAGCAATGCTTCCTAATGTTCCTCCTAAAAAGCTTGTTAAATGGAGAGTTTTTTCTTCTATCCTCCACTTATCCCGTTTTGCCTTTTGTTTATCCACAAAAAACATTACAAATGATATTAAGTTAATTGCTACAAAATATATTAAAATGTATTTTAAGTAATTATTCATATTTTTGTCTCGCTATCAGTTTGTTGATTTTCTTGCCTTCTTGTACAAATCGTTCTTCATATTCAGTCATGACATTGTCTTGTTTGTATGGACTGTTGTGCAAATCTCTTGTGACCATTAAAAGTTCCCAATTGTCTTCTTCAAACTGAGAAAGTGAATATTCAAACAAATCATTATTGTCTGTTTTCATGTGAATTTCACCGTCATCAACTAAAACTATTTTATATACTTCCAAGAAACTCTTATGAGTGAGCCTTCTTTTATAATGTGATGGCTTTGGCCATGGATCGGAAAAATTAAGGTAAATTCTATCTATTGATTTTGGTTCAAAAACTTCCTTTAATATATCCCCGTTTGAATATACTACAAAATAATTGTCCGGATCATTTTCAAAAACTGATTTTGCACATCTATAAGCAACTTTTACGCTTTTTTCAAATCCGAAATAATTTATATCTGGATTCTTCAAGGCTGTTTCTCTTAAAAACTTGCCTTTGCCGCATCCTAATTCCACATGTATTGGATTGTTATTGTTAAATGCATCGTTTAATTTGTATCCTCTTTTTTCCGGTTCAGTAATTGCCTTTTCGTGATTCTGCAAAAATTCATACTGCCCGTGAATATATCTTAATCTCATACTTGTCTCCTAATTCTAATAATAGAATTCTACATTATTTTGTAATAATAAACAATAATAATTTTAACATAGATTTGTTTGTTACTTGCATAAAACCTAAAAACAATGTAAAATATAAATAAAAAGGGGTGAATTATGGATTTTTTATTTAACATATCAGGACCGGCTCTTTATATTATTATATTTTTTGCAAAAATAATAGAAGTCTCAGTTTCAACAGTGCGATTAGTTTTAATCAACAAAGGCGAAAGATTAAAAGGAGCATTGTTAGCTTTTGTTGAAATAATGATTTGGCTGATTATAGTGAGCTCCGTTTTAAATAACATAACAGAAGATCCACTTAAAGTATTCATTTATGCCATTGCTTTTTCTTTAGGAAATTTCATCGGAGTTACAATTGAGTCAAAGCTAGCTGTTGGATTGTCATCCATACAGGTAGTGGTAAATGTAGAAAATGGTGAAGTGCTGGCAGATAGTCTCAGGGAAAAAGGTTTTGGAGTAACAATTATTGACGGAAGAGGAAAAGATGACAGCAAAAAAAATCTGTTGTTCGTTCAGCTGAAAAGGAAGAAAATTCCTGAGGCAGTAAAATTAATAAAACAAACTAATCCAGATGCATATATAACAGTAAATGATATAAAGTCCATGATGGGCGGGTATATAAAATAAGAAACCGCTGGTGAACCGCTAGGGACGGACCTTTTAGAGTTGGCAATTGTCAAAACTCTAAAAGGTCCGTCCCTGGCGATTATTTGTTTATTTTACAAAAGCGTTATAAATAGCTCTTATTGCTTTTTCAAAATCTTTGTCTTCAACTCCAACTATGATATTAATTTCGCTTGATCCTTGATCTATCATTCTTATATTAACATTGTTTTCACCTAAAGCATTGAATAATTTGGCCGAAATTCCAGGTTTATACGCCATTCCTATTCCAACTGTTGAAATAAGACTTAAATTTTTATGGGTTTTTACTGATTGAGTCATTAATTTAGTCTTCAATTCTTCAACTATTTCATGAGTTAGCTTTTCAACAGATTCCGTTGGAACCACAATAGAAAAACTGTCAATTCCTGATGGTATGTGTTCTATGCTTATTCCCTTGCCCTCAAATATTTCTAGAGCTTTTTTAATTACTCCAACTTCATTTGCCATATGTTCTTTATGAACATAAAATACAGTGAAATTCTTTTTTCCGGCTATACCTGTAATTATGTTAGGATTTTCATAATTTTCATCTGCTTGATCATCGCCAACAATTATAGTTCCCGGATTTTCAGGATCATTAGTATTTTTGATATTTATCGGTATACCTGCTTGTCTCACCGGAAATACTGCTTCATCATGCAATACTGAAGCTCCCATGTAAGAAAGTTCTCTAAGTTCCTGGTATGTTATTTTCTTTATTTGTTGAGGATTTTTGACAATCCTTGGATCAGCCATTAAAAATCCCGAAACGTCAGTCCAATTTTCATACATGTCCGCTTTTGCAGCGCTTGCTATTATTGATCCCGTTATATCGGAACCACCTCTTGAAAATGTCTTTATGCTTCCGTCAGGGTATGAACCGTAAAAACCAGGAATTATTGCTTTTTTAGATTTTCCCAACACTTCTGCAAGTTTTTCCTGTGTCTTTTTCTTATCTATGTTTCCATCATATTTAAAAAATATAACATCTTTTGCATCTATAAAATCACACTGTAAATAGTCGGCTATAAGTAAAGCACTTAAATACTCACCTCTACTTACTATATAATCTTCCTCACATTTGTCATCTAACTTTTTTCTTATGATTTCAAATTCATGTTCTAAGTCTATACTCAAATTTAATTCTTCTTTAATTAAATTAAATCTATCTTCTATTAATTTAAGAACAGGTGCGTATGGAACTGAATATTTTAAATGTGCATAGGTCAAATACAATAAGTCCGTAATTTTATTGTCATCTTTGAATCTTTTGCCTGGTGCTGAAACCACGACAAACTTTCTTTCTTCATCATCTTTTACTATGTCATGTACCTTCTTGAACTGAGTTGCATCAGCCAGCGAAGTACCTCCAAATTTAGCAACCTTAATCATTTTTTCCTCCTATCTGCATTATAACTTTTTAACAATACCACATGCCTAGTATTATGTCAACAGTTTTAATACAGATGTCCTTTTTATACAAACACATTACTTAAAGATATCATAGTATAAATACTATTATATCTCTCTTTTATCCTCTCAAATCATCTAATAATTTTGTCTTTTCAGTTGTTCTTTCATCCTTATACTTTACAATTTTAGCCGGACTGCCAGCAACAACAGCCATTTCCGGTACATCTGAAGTTACCACACTCCCTGCAGCAACAACTGCTCCTTTGCCCACCTTTACGCCTTCAAGCACAACCGCATTGGCACCGACAAGTACATCATCCTCAATTATTACCGGTGTCTTGCTGGGCGGCTCTAAAACGCCTGCTATTACAGCTCCTGCACCGATGTGTACATTTTTACCAATCGTTCCACGTGCTCCAACAACAGCATTCATGTCAATCATTGTTTTTTCGCCTATTACAGCCCCTATATTAATGACAGCACCCATCATTATAATTGCATCTTTGCCTATTGTTACCATATCGCGAATTACTGCTCCCGGCTCTATACGCGCTTGCGTTTCATTCGTATCTAAAAGAGGAATCGCAGAATTTCTTCTATCATATTCTAAATGAAAATTTTCTATTTGAGGATTCTCAGATAATATTTTCTTAGCATCCTCGTACTCTCCAATAAGGATTGCCATTTCTCCTGACTTAAAAACTTTCATATTTAAATTATCTATATTATTCACATAACCTGATATATAAAGCTTAACAGGTGTGGATTTTTTCGCATCTTTTATATATTTTGCTATTTCATATGGATCTTGTAAAATCATAATAACCTCCGAGTAATTTAATTTATTTTAATAATTTAAAAGAAATCTTCCATTGTGTAATATCCTGCTGGCATGGAATATAATTTCAAAGCTGTATCATAAGCTCCTCTTGCAAATATTTTTCTAGAAAATGCAGTGTGCTTTATTTCTAATATTTCGTCCACTCCTGAAAAAATCACTACATGTTCTCCCGGAATTGTTCCGGCTCTTAATGCATGAGTTTCTATGTTATCTCTTCCTGTTGCTTTCATTATATCCTCAGCCAATGTTTTAGCTGTACCGCTTGGTGCATCTTTTTTCTTATTGTGGTGTCTTTCAACAATATCAATATCAAAGCCGTTCAATTCAGCAGATACGCTCTTAAGTATTTTCCTGAATACATTTATTCCTACAGAAGTGTTTGAAGACAACAAAACTGGTATATTTTTGCCTGCATCTACAATTTTATTTTTCTGTTCATCACTGTATCCTGTAGTGCAAATTAATAATGCACAATTATTTTTAGTTGCATATTCCAATAAAAAATCCAAATTAGATGTATTTGAAAAATCAATTATAACATCAATTTTACCATTTATATCCTGACCGCATTTCCCGTTTCTTGGTGACAAAGAACCTATAATTTTTACATCGTCATAGGTACTGGCTTCCTGTTCCAGCACTTTTCCCATAGCTCCATTTATACCACAAATTACTGTATTCATATGATCATTCCTTTCACATTATCATTTAGAAACATTCCCTGCTAATCCAATTCCATAATTATTCATTTC
Source organism: Sedimentibacter sp. (assembly GCF_033447055.1). Classification (GTDB taxonomy): domain Bacteria; phylum Bacillota; class Clostridia; order Tissierellales; family Sedimentibacteraceae; genus Sedimentibacter. The sequence continues at coordinate 2,233 of NZ_JAWQJF010000032.1, read as the reverse complement.
TTCAATAAGTTTTTCTCTATTTTCAGTTGACATTGGATATAAGGGCTCTCTTACTTCAGGACTACACATATTTAATATGCCCATAGCTTCTTTTACCGGGATAGGATTAGTTTCGATGAACAACGAATTAATCAGTCCGTTCATGGCCAGCTGAGCATCCCTTGCGGCTTCAAAGTTACCACTATTAAAATCATCAACTATTTTTTTTGTTTCAGCGGGTAAAATATTTGCAACTACTGAAATTACACCTTTTCCCCCTAATGACATCAATGGAACAACCATGTCATCATTGCCTGAGTACACAAGGAAATCTTTAGGGCAAATTCTTATTATTTCAGCTACTTGACTTATATTACCGCTTGCTTCTTTTATTCCTACTATATTTTTAATTTTTGAAAGTTCTAAAACAGTCTTTGGTTCAATGTTCATTCCTGTTCTACCCGGCACATTATAAACTATTATTGGAAGTGACGTGCTTTCTGCAATCATTTTATAATGATTTATTAAACCTCTTTGTGTTGTTTTGTTATAATAAGGTGTTACAATCAACAACCCATCTGCGCCTGCTTTTTCACAAAACCTAGATTTTTCTATAGCTGCAGCTGTGCAATTACTTCCTGCCCCTGCTATTACAGGTATATGCTTATTTGCCCTTTCAATTACAAATTTTATTACTTGGTGATATTCTTCATCTGTCATAGTCGCTGCTTCAGATGTTGTTCCTGCTGCAATTATTGAACCTGACAGTTCAACATGCATATCAACTAATTTGCCTAAAGTATCGTAATTAATTTCTCCTTCTGAAAATGGCGTTACCAAAGCTACTCCACAACCTCTTACTAAATCGTTCATATCTTTTCTCCTTAAAAATTATTTTTTATAAATAATTTTCTTGCCGCTTAATAATATGCCACAATAGGGCATTCGCAGTCTCATTCACCAATGTATTAGCTCCCTTCGGTCGCATACATTGGGAATTCGTTGCGTTTGACCTACCGCAATTTTTTTCTCCCTTGCGGTCGAAAAAATTGGGTTAGGGCATAAAAAAAAGCGGCATAAGAGCAAAAGGGCTCTCAGACGCTTACAAAAAACACCGAACCTTCTGCCCAGCACATTACAGCTCTCTCTTATAGGATTGGGAATGCATCCTATAAAAACAGTATTACATCTATTAAATGTAAGCCCAGGGAAAAATCCCTTCGGCGAATCACCCTTTCAAAGCATAGCTTTTACTATTGATCATCGCAACCTCTGTAATATACCCGTGAAAATATTTAATTTTTTTAATTATATGCCCCATAACTATATATGTCAACAATAAAAATTATTTTTTTTATTAAATAAGTATAATATTACATTATTTAAGTTTCTTTAGCGCCTCTTCCAATCTGTCCATTCCTTCTTTTATATTTTCCATGGAATTCGAGTATGAAATTCTGATATTATCAGGCGCCAAAAATGCTGCTCCTGTAACAACCGCTATTCTACTTTCTTCAAGCAGGTAATCACTCATGTCCATCGGATTATTTATTGTAAAATTTTTATACTTTTTCCCATAAAAGTTCATAATATTTGGCATGACATAAAAAGCTCCTTTGGGCATAAAACAGCTGATGCCATCCATTGAATTCAATCTTTCAACTATGTATTTTCTTCTTTCGTCAAATTCTTTTCTCATCTCTTGTACAAATTCTTCAGAATTGCTCAACGCTTCTATGGATGCATATTGAGCTAGCGAATTAGGACTTGTAGTTGTATGTCCTTGATAATCGCTCATTGCCTTTATAACATCTGTCGGTCCAACAGCAAATCCTATTCTCCATCCAGTCATTGCATAAGATTTAGATACACCGTTTATTGTTATTGTTTTTTCTTTAATTTCTTGAGAAATTGAAGCTGTACAACAATTTTCTTCACCGTCATAAACTAATTTTTCATAAATTTCGTCTGATATTATATAAAAATTATTTTTCACAGCCAAGTTACCCAACTTTTCTAAGTCTTCTTTTCTGTACACTGCTCCTGTAGGATTGTTTGGTGAATTTATCAAAACAGCTTTTGTTTTTTCAGTTATATTTGCTGCAATTTTATCAACATTCAAATCAAATCCGCTTTCTTCATCCATGCCTACCAAAACAGGAATTCCGCCTGTAAGTTTTATCATTTCAATATAGCTTATCCAGCAAGGTGTAGGAACAATAACTTCTTCGCCCGGATCAACAATTGCCATTAG
>NZ_JAWQJF010000031.1:0-5367 GCF_033447055.1 Sedimentibacter sp. | reverse complement strand
TTTTAATTTTATTTCACTGTCCATTTGATTTTTTAGCTTGTTTTTCCTGTAAGTTGAATAAACTGAATTTTCAAGAGATGCTAAAAATCCAACCTTCATTCTTCTTTTAAGTATATTTGTAATCAATATTGGTTTTACATATACTTCTTTTTCAAACAAAGTCGGCCAGCCAAACCTTTGATATGCAGGGTAAGACTGATCATTTGCCAGGCCTATTACAACATCAACTCCGTCTTGACGACCTCTCTCACAGGAATTTTGAGTCATTGTTCTGAATATACCTTGTTTTTTATAATCCGGGTGTGTCATAGATTTTACAGAGTGAGCAGTTAAAAGTGTTTTGCCGTTGACATAAAGTTCGTTTGGCAAAAGTCCATCACATCCTATTACTTTGTCTCCTTCTTTTAATAAATACATCATGTTTCCTGATTTATTGTATGGGTTTTTATTGAACAGCCATTCATACATTTCTTTTTTGCTGTTTGTTCCCTCACCAAAAGAAATGACTGACAATTCTTCAAATCCTTCAAAATCTTTATCAATGTCTAATCTTACTATTTCTCTTTCCATAATCACCTCTGCTGATATTAAGCAATTTATTTGAATGTAACTATTGTTACTCCGTCGCCGCCTTCATTGAATGTTCCGAGCCTTGATTCTTTCACATGTTTATGCTTTTTAAGAAATTGAGTTATTCCTTCTCTGAGTATACCCATTCCTTTTCCGTGTATTACCTGCACTTCATTTAAGTTGGACATAAAGGCATCGTCTAAATATTTATCAAGTTCTAAAAGTGCTTCATCAAGATTTAATCCTCGCAAATCAATAACAGGATTAATTGATGATGTTTTAAGCTTTATCATTCTTGTAGTGTTTGTTCTTTGCTTTTCTTCTTCATCTGATTTTATTTTTATCAAATCCGCCTTTTTAACCTTCATTTTAATCAAGCCAATTTGCACCATTACATTTTGCGAGTTATCCATATCAGAAATAACGTGACCTTTTTGATTCAAGCTTCTCACAGTTACACAATCACCTTTTTGTATTGGCGTTGATGTGTCATAAGTATCTTCTTCAAAAATTTGCTCTGAATATTGATTTTCTTCTAAATCCTTGGTTTTTTCGTTCAAAACTTGTCTTAACTCATTGACACGGCGATTTTTGTTTTTATCCATTTCTAAATTTAATTTTCTAAATTCTTTGATTATTTCTGCTGTTTCCTTTTTAGCATTTTCAACTATTTTACGCGCTTCATAATTTGCTTCGTCAATGATTTTCTCACTTTTTTCAAGAGATTTTCTTTCCTTTGCAATAAAGTCGCTGTGCTTTTTCTGGCTTTGTGCATCCAGCCTGTCAATTTCTCTTCTTTTTTCTTCAATATAAATTCTGTTATCTTCAATTTGCTTTAATGCATCTTCAAATTCAACTTTGTCAGTTTCAATGGTTTTTCTTGCTTTTTCAATTATATAATCATTAAGTCCTAGTTTTTTTGATATTTCAAATGCATTGGATTTGCCAGGCACGCCTATTAGAAGCTTGTAAGTTGGGCTTAATGTTTCCACGTTAAATTCAACACTGCCATTTATAACTCCTTCAGTATTAAGAGCATACAATTTCAATTCGCTGTAGTGTGTTGTTGCTGCAGTTACAATTTTTCTGTCATGAAGAGTGTCTAAAACAGCAATTGCAAGTGCGGCTCCTTCAGTTGGATCAGTGCCTGCTCCAAGTTCATCAAACAAAACAAATGATTTTTCGTCCACTTCTTTCATTATTCTAACTATATTGGTCATGTGAGATGAAAATGTGCTTAAACTTTGTTCAATGCTCTGTTCATCCCCAATATCTGCATAAACTGCATTAAATACAGAAATTTCAGTACCATACTCAGCCGGCAAATGAAGTCCGGCCATTCCCATAAGAGAAAATAACCCTAACGTTTTTAAAGAAACAGTTTTTCCCCCGGTATTAGGACCTGTTATAATAAGAGTGGTAAACTTATCTCCAAGCAATGCATCAATTGGTACAACAACTTTTGGATCGATTAAAGGATGTCTTCCCTTTTTAATTCTAATATAACCCCTGTCGTTTACATTTGGCTCAATTCCGTTTATGCTTATGGCATATTTTCCTTTTGCAAATATAAAATCCAACTCTTTTAGAATTTCCTGGTTTCCCATCATTTCTGAATTAATATTTCCAATCATTCCGGAGAGCTCAAGAAGTATTCGTTCTACTTCCCTTTTTTCTTCAACCTTTAAATTTGATATGTCATTTGTCATTTCCACTATGGCCACAGGTTCTATAAATAATGTAGACCCTGTTGAAGACTGATCATGAATAATTCCCCTAACCATGCTTCTGTATTCCCTGCGCACAGGTATTACATATCTGTCGTTTCTCATGGTAACAATATTCTCTTGAAGGTATTTTTGCATTGTTGAAGAACTTACAATAGAATTTATTTTATTTTTAATAGCATTGTTTTTTATTTGAATTTCTCTTCTTATGCGCTTTAATTCAGGACTGGCATCATCTGCAATTTCTTCTTCACTTATAATTATGTTAAAGATTTTATCTTCTATGTCTTTGTTTGTATAAATACCATTGCACAACTCTTCTAATAAGTCGTAAATCCGTTCTTCTTTGTTGTTGAGAAGTACATAATTTTTTAACAGTCTGGCAGCTCTAAGCGTATCCGCACAGTTAAGAAGACCTCTAAGAGATATAATACCTCCCACAGCTGCCCTTTTTACATATTCCTTTATATCAGTTATTCCACCTAATGGAGGCGAACCTTTTTCAATTATAATTGAAAGAGCTTGCGCTGTTTGTTTTTGCTTGAACTTAACACTTTCCACATCAGAAGATGCATCAAGTTTCATGACTTCTCTTTTACCATTTGCAGTTTCAGCAAATTCAGCAACCTTTTCAATTATTTTATCAAATTCCAAAACCGATTTAGATTTTTGTTTCATAGTCTACCTCTCATTTAGCAATAATTAAGCAATAGATTAGCAGTTGATGAGCAATAGAACAGCAGTTGATTGTCTATCGCCTGTAATGCTTAACTATTGCTCTATACATGCTTTTCTATCTTTATAAAATATTTTTTAAATAGTGGCCTCTGGTAAAGTTATTTTCCTCTAAAACATTTGATGTTTGAACACCATTTATTTCACAATACAAAGCATCTATTATCTCTTCAGGCTCTTTCAGCCATTTAGTGTCAATAAAGAAATATTCTATGTTGTTTTTTACAAAATCATTAACTTTACCGATTAAAGTAAGCGGCACGCTGTTGTATATGTGAGTAAGGCGGTTTTCTCTTTCTATGTTAAAATATACGCCTTTTCTGTCTTTCAGCGAATATTTATCTTTATATTCACATTTATCGCAGTCCTGCAAGTTTTTACAATTCTTCAGCATAGACATTGGACAATTTTTCATAACCATGAGCTGTGCATATTCATGGGCAACTATTTCCGAATGAATTGAACTATTCTTTACAATGCTTTCCATATCCCTTATATTTGCTTCAATGGAAAAAGCATATCCATCCGCTCCTTGATTCTTTAACATCTCAACTGAAAATGAATTTATTATGTTAAAAAACGGACCGCAGTGCAATTTCAATTTGCTGTTTTCTTTGAAGAAATAAAATCTCCCAGCATTGTTTACACACACACCGTCAAATATTTCCTCGTAAAGCTTTATATTGTCTTTTAATAAATTGTATTGCTCTTTAGACACAATATTTGGCAGCCATAAATACTTTTCATCAGCTTCAATATTTTTAACCATCTTCATATCTAAGTTATGTGGTATGTACACCCTTTTAACTTTTACTTTGTCTAAAAGTTCTGTTTCTTCGTTGCTGTTAATTTTCAAGCTGATTTTAGGTTCAACACTTTTTTTGTTTTCATTGAATGCAAATGCAGTGTTGAATGGAATATTGTTTATTTCTTCCCTTTTGTAGAGCACTGCTCCTTTTTCATAAAGCATGTCTGTTGCATCTCTTCTAAGCTGATTTAAAGTACTTTTTCTTATAAATACATCTTCATCCTTTATAACATCCAATTTATTCAATTCATATATTGTACTACCAAGTTTCCCCAATTGTTCATTTATTATTTCATCCGTTGCAGGATTCTTAATGCTGGTTTCACATACTTCTTCACTTTTTACAACAACTTTATTGTTTCCTGTCTGAGCAGTGAGAACAGCCTGTTCTCCAACTTTAAGAGAAATAGCAAAATTAATTTTATTTCTTCTGAACTTTGAAAACTCCTCAGCTTTATCTTTGGTTTCTTCTTCTATTTCTTCTATGTCGTCTCCCTTGACACCCGAACTTGTTCTCGCAAACATTTCATCATCTTTGGAAGGTTTTAGATATCCGTTTGTATATCCTCTGCTGAAAGTAGAAATAGCCCTTTTCTCTAAATCTTTTATATCTGTTTTCTTTCCCGAAATGTAATTGTCAATTATCTGCCTGTAATATTCCACAACTGCAGATGTGTATTCAGGCCCTTTCATACGACCTTCAATTTTAAAAGTGCTTATGCCTGCCTCAATAAGTTCAACTATTGTTTCACCTGCAATGAAGTCTTTCATACTTAAAACAGGAATTGTTCCAAATTCCTCATCTTCTATATTATTTTCCTTGTCATAAAAACTGTAGCTAAGTCTGCAAGGCTGTGCGCACTTTCCTCTGTTCCCACTTCTGCCTCCTAAGAAACTTGACATGTAGCATTGACCTGAATAAGATGCGCAAAGTGCACCATGTATGAATACTTCCAACTCTGCGTTTGTATTTTTAACAGTTTCTTTTAACTGACTAATGGACAATTCTCTTGCCATGATAACTTTATTAATGTCATATTTCTCAAAAAATTTCACTCCATATTCATCATACACAGAAGCTTGAGTACTCATGTTAACTTTTAAATCAGGAATGAATTTTTTTATCAAATAAACTAATCCCAAATCCTGTACTATTACTGCGTCCACATCATTTTCATACAAGAATACTGCATAATTTAATGCATCAATTATTTCTGTGTCTTTTAAAACAGTATTCAAAGTGACATATATTTTTACACCCTTATTATGGGCATAGCGAATTATGTGCTTCATTTCTTCGTTATCAAAGTTTTGTGAATTTTGTCTTGCGTTAAAAAATTTACCTCCTAGATACACTGAATCCGCTCCGCTGTTTACTGCTGCATAGAATGATTCAATACTTCCTGCCGGTGCTAATAATTCTATTTGTTTTTTCATGTTTTTTACCATTCCTTTCGCTTCGCTCAAGGCACAAACAAGTTATGAAAAAATGGTTGCGCCCCTCCTCATTTTGTTTTAATATCTTCT
>NZ_JAWQJF010000030.1:0-6749 GCF_033447055.1 Sedimentibacter sp. | reverse complement strand
TAATAATAGTCTCGATCGATCAAGAAGTATTCCTGTTCTCCACCGAGCGTGGCATAAGCCATCTTGCCTTTGCTGTTAATCCCAAAGAGTTGGCCCAACCGGCAAACCTGTTTGGATAAGGCCTTCATGGAACGCAAAAGAGGGGTCTTTTTATCCAGGGCCTCGCCGTGATATCCAATAAAATATGTCGGGATACAAAGCGTTGCTGGCTTAGGCCCGTGCTTGATAAATGCCGGGCTCGTCGGATCCCAGCCTGTATAACCCCTAGCTTCAAATGTTGAGCGAAGTCCTCCTGATGGAAAGCTTGATGCATCCGGTTCACCTTTAATCAATTCTTTACCTGAAAATTCCATTATTACTTTGCCGTCAGATGTCGCTGATATAAAGCTGTCATGCTTTTCTGCGGTAATTCCTGTCATCGGCTGAAACCAATGTGTAAAATGTGTTGATCCTTTTTCAACAGCCCAATCCTTCATAGCATTTGCAACTACATTTGCAACGTTTAAATCAAGGCTTTTCCCTTCATTTATTGTCTTCTTAAACGCTTTGTAAGTATCTTTAGGCAATCTTTCTTTCATTACATCATCATTAAATACCATGCTACCAAAAATTTCTGAAATGCTACTCATAATTACCTCCGCTTATACAAAAATAAAGAAAGGCGCTCTAGGTAAAACCTAAGCGCCTTTGCTGATTTATAGACGAATTTTATACTATATAGTTTAAGTTGTCAAGTATTTTTTTAAATAAAAAATCACTTGACATATCATTGCAATTATAATATAATTTCGAAAAATATACATGGACAAAGGCGTTCATTACAACACTGTTAACCAATTGTGCTGTAATGGACCTTTTTTTATAAATCGCTCGGAGGTAGCAATATGAAATACACAATGAATGAAGTTTTACAATTTATTAATGATAATGATGTTAAATTTGTGCGTCTTTCTTTTTGTGATATATTTGGTACTGTTAAAAATATTTCTATTTTATCCGAGGAACTTCCCCGCGCTTTTGAGAGCGGAATTTCCTTTGATGCCTCATCTATTAGAGGATTTTTGAATATAGAAGAATCTGATTTGTTTTTGTATCCGGACCCATCAACATTGGCTATATTGCCATGGAGGCCGCAACAAGGAAGGGTTATTCGTTTTTACTGCGACATAAAATATCCTGACGGTACTCCTTTTGAAGGAGACGGAAGAGCTATTTTGCAAAGGGCAGTTGATAAAGCCCACAGCTTAGGTTATAAAATTGAAATAGGTTCTGAATGTGAATTTTACCTGTTCGAAGAAGATGAAAAAGGTTATCCAACAAAGGTTCCTCATGATAATGCAAGATATTTTGATGTAGCACCTCTAGACAGAGGTGAAAATGTGCGTCGTGATATAAGTCTCACATTGGAACAAATGGGAATTCTTCCTGAATGCTCTCACCATGAGCAGGGACCCGGACAAAATGAAATTGACTTTAAATACAGTGATGCAATGTCTGCAGCAGATAACCTTGTTACATTCAAATCTGTTGTAAAAACTATTGCACATCTAAATGGACTTTATGCTTCGTTTATGCCTAAGCCTTTAAAGGATTTCAGCGGAAGCGGACTTCATATAAATATGTCTTTACTTAAAAACAATATTAACTTATTTGATAATATTCAAAATAATCATTCTAGAGAAGCTGAAAGTTTTATTGCAGGCATATTAAATCGAATAAAAGAAATCACAGTTTTTTTAAACCCTCTTACAAATTCCTATGACCGTTTTGGAAGCCACTCTGCTCCTAAATTTGTAACTTGGTCTTATCAAAACCGGTCACAGCTTATTCGTATACCTGCAGCAAGTGGAAAATATTCAAGAATGGAACTTCGTTCTTCTGATCCAAGCTGCAATCCGTATTATGCGTTTGCTCTTTTAATATATGCCGGCCTGGAAGGAATCGAAAATGAATTGGAGCTTAAAAGCCCTGCGAATTTAAATCTGTACCAAGCTGATGAAGAAACTGCAAAACTTTATGATACTATTCCTGATACATTGGAAAAAGCAATTGATTGTGCAATAAAAAGCGACTTTGTTGCGAAATATTTACCTGGAAAAACTTTAGCAAAGTTCTTGGCAGCTAAAACGGATGAATGTAAGCAATGTGAAAAATCAAAAAACAAGGAAGAATTTGAACACAATACTTATTTTTACACTATTTAGCTTAAGTTATAAATGACAGGTGGTGATTTCATGAATAGTGTACTCATTGTATCGAGTTCCGACAAAGGTATTGAGCTGTTAACTCAACTACTAAATGCTAATGCTCCGTCTTCAATCACTTCAGCAACTAACAGCAGTGAGGCAAGAAGGCTATTAAATAATTTCGAATATGACTTAATCATTATAAATGCTCCTCTAAAAGATGAGTTTGGAGATAATCTTTCTACGACTATAACTGAAATCAGCGCTTCAGGAGTAATACTTGTTGTAAAAAGCGAAATTGCTGATGACATATCAGCTAAAGTTGAGGATTACGGTGTCTTAGTTGTATCTAAACCCATTATGAGGCCTGTATTTTTTCAATCCTTAAAACTAGCTCTTGCTTCTAAAAAAAGAATCTCATGTTTGAAAAATGAAAATATTCATTTGCAGCATAAACTTGAAGAAATCAGGATTGTTACAAGAGCTAAATGTGTTCTCATACAATATCTTAACATGACTGAGAATCAGGCACACCGCTATATTGAAAAGCAAGCAATGGATATGAGAACAACAAGAGAAGAGATCTCTCAAAGAATTTTAAAAACATATGAAACGTAACATTCAATGGGTAAACTATGCTTAAAGGTAGAAACCTTCACTACCATTAAAAAAAACAAACAGTATTCGACATTTCGACTTGTCGAATACTGTATCTTAAAATTATATTTGTATTTTCACTAAAAAGAGAGAATACGCAAAATTATTTGCACGGCCAATTATGAGATTCTTCGGGCCAAAGGCTCAGAATGACACGATAATAATCACTAATGCAACAGCCCCAATACAATGCTAATCTATTGTTTTTTTATTGCTGTCTACTGCTTAATCAATTGTTTTACTATCTCTGTTGCCAAGGCGGCGTCAGCTTTGCCCTTTGTTTCTTTCATTATGAATCCAATGATAGATCCAATCGCTTTTTCTTTTCCTTTTAAATATTCACTGACAGCCTTTTCATTTGCTGCCACTGCTTTTTCACATATGCTTCTGAGTGCTTCTTCATCTATTCCTTCCATATCACTTTCAGAAACAAACTCCATGACAGGCTTTCCTGTATCAATCATTTGTTCAAGAGCATTTCTTGCCATATTTGAAGTGAGTTTTTTGTTTTCCACCAAAATTACAAGCTCATTTAAATATTGTGGAGGAATTGAAATATTGCATTCTTCCTTTTCTTCTTCAGTTGATAATCTTCTGAATATTTGACTTAACATAAAGTTTGAAACTGTTTTTTTGTTTTCTACACTTTTGCTTGCTTTTTCAAAATATTCAGCAATTTTCTTGTATTTAATTAATAATTCGGTATCGTCATGAGGCAATCCGTATTCTTCAGTGAATCGTCTCATTTTTTCACGAGGAAGTTCAGGAAGATTGCTCTTGTAATTTTCAATTTCTTTGTCAGTGACAGAAATAGTAACCAAATCAGGGTCTCTGAAATACCTGTAGTCGTCAGCATCTTCTTTTCCGCGCATGCTTTCAGTGATGTTTAAATCAGAGTTGTACCTTCTTGTTTCCTGAACAATTTTGCCGCCGCTTTCAAGAATGTCAATTTGTCTGTTGAATTCATATTCCATTGCTTTTGCTATGAAATTAAGTGAGTTCATGTTCTTTATTTCTGCTCTTGTTCCAAATGCTTCTGCTCCGTTTTTTCTCACAGAAATATTAACATCGCATCTAAGAGATCCTTCCTGCATTTTAACATCTGAAACTCCTATATATTTCATTATGAGTCTTAACTTTTCTATATATTCAACTGCTTCATCAATGCTTCTGATATCAGGTTCTGATACAATTTCTATGAGAGGTACCCCTCCCCTGTTGTAATCAATGTATGTATCTCCCCTTTGATGAACGAGCTTGCCTGCATCTTCTTCAATATGAATACGCGTAATATTTATATTTTTTCCGGATGACAATGTAATAAATCCACCTTCACAAAGAGGCTTATCATATTGAGATATTTGGTAAGCTTTAGGTAAGTCAGGATAAACATAATTTTTACGGTCCATTTTAGAAATATTTCTAATTTTGCAGTTTGTGGCAAGTCCTGCCTTAACAGCATATTCAACAACTGCTTTATTCAGTTTCGGTAAAGTTCCGGGCAGTCCGATACACACAGGACAGCAATGTGTATTTGGTTCTCCTCCAAATTCTGTAGTGCACTGGCAGAATATTTTAGTTTTAGTTGAAAGTTCAATGTGCGTTTCTAGTCCGGCAACGAGTTCCCAGCTCATAGTCTCACCCCTGTCTCTAATTCTTTATATATATCATTTTTTATAACTTTTTCATATTGATAAGCTGCATTTAGTATTTTAGCATCTTCAAAGCTGTTTCCTATGAGCTGCATTCCAATTGGAAGGTTTTTGCTGTCAAATCCACATGGAATTGAAACAGCCGGAAGTCCTGCAATGTTTATCGGCACTGTGCATATATCAGTTAAATACGTTTCAATTGGATCTTTTGTGCTGAAGTTTAATTCAAAAGCTGTCATAGGAACGGTTGGTGCAAGAATAACATCGCATGACTTAAATGCATCCTTGAATGCTTTCACAATAGCTCCTCTGAGCTTTTGAGCCTTCTTGTAATAAGCGTCAAAATATCCTGCGCTTAAAACGTAAGTTCCAAGCATTATTCTCCTTTGAACTTCTTTTCCAAATCCTTCGCTTCTAGTTTTGCATATCATGTCGTTTAAATCATTGTAAGCTGGTGTTCTGTATCCGTAGCGAATTCCATCATATCTTCCTAAATTTGATGAAGCTTCAGCACATGCAAGAATGTAATAAACAGGAAGAGCATATTTTATTTGTGGAAGATTGAAATACACTATTTCAGCTCCTAATTCTTCATATACTTTAATTGCACTTTCAATAGACTCTTTAACATCATCTTTAATGCCTTCGAAATATTCTTTAGCAATTCCTATTTTCATCCCTTTAATACTGTCATTTAATGAGCTTACTGTTTTTGCTTTGCTGCCTTGAGATGTGGCATCCTTACTGTCATATTGAGAAATTGCATCATAAATGATTGCAGCATCCTCTACATTAGAAGTAATAGGTCCTATTTGATCCAAACTTGAAGCGTAAGCAATCAAGCCATATCTTGATACAGTTCCATAAGTAGGCTTTAATCCAACCAATCCGCAAAAGCTGGCAGGCTGTCTTATGGACCCACCTGTGTCAGATCCAAGACCATATACGGCTATGTTTCCTCCTACAGCTGAAGCAACTCCTCCTGAACTTCCTCCTGCAACGTGCTTGATGTTGTGAGGATTTAAAGCACCTCCAAAGCAGGATGTTTCGCAGGATGAGCCCATAGCAAACTCATCCATGTTTGATTTTCCTAAAAGCACTGCATTTTGACTTTTCAATATATTCCACACTGTTGCATCATAAATAGGAACATATCCTTTTAATATGTTTGAACAACACGTTGTTTCAATGTCCTTTGTGGATATGTTATCTTTCAATGTCATAGGAATTCCTTCCAAAGGCATCAGAGTTTCACCTCTGGCAATTTTTTCATCCACTTTTTTTGCTGTTTCCAATGCTTTTACATTAGTTACATTAACAAATGCATTGAGTATTTTATTTTCTTTTTCTATATTATCAAGGTATTTTTGTGTTAATTCAGTACAGGATATTTGTTTTGATTGTAAAAGATCGTTTAAATATTTTATTTTACTCATCTCAGTTTCACTCCTATTTACTCGAACGATCAAGTCGTTCTCTGCCTTTAACAAGAAAACAGCCATCAATACCACCGTCTCTGTTTTTCAATATTAGCTCTCGGTCAAAGGATTCCAATATCTCATCTTCATGAAATGAATTTGTTATGTTGTTTATATCATCAAAATCTTCCAGTTCTCCATCTTCAACAGCTGAGTTGATTGTATCCGCAAATTTGATTATTTCTGCCATATCCTTTGTTAAAGATTCAATTTCATCATCTTCCACAGAAAGTTTGGCAAGTTTAGCTATTTTTATAATATCATCCCGTGTTACCATAGTATCCTCCTACCTGATTTTTATATGAACTTCTCTAAGTTGTTGTTCTGTAACTTGACATGGAGCATTGGTCAATAAGTCCTGAGCATTGCTGTTCATTGGGAATGCAATTACTTCTCTTATGTTTTCTTCACCGGTTAAAAGCATTACTATTCTGTCAATTCCAGGTGCCATTCCTGCATGAGGAGGAGCTCCGAATTTAAATGCATTAAACAGTGCAGCAAATTTTGTTTCAAGATCCTTTTCAGTATATCCTGCTATTTCAAATGCTTTTATCATTATATCCAAATCGTGGTTTCTTACTGCTCCTGATGAAAGTTCAATTCCGTTACATACAATATCGTACTGATATGCAACTATGTCAAGAGGATCTTTTTCTAACAATGATTTCAAGCCACCTTGAGGCATTGAAAATGGATTGTGAGTAAATCCAACATTTCCTGTGTTTTCATCAATTTCATACATTGGGAAATCTACAATGAAACACATTTCAAATTTG
>NZ_JAWQJF010000029.1:0-18211 GCF_033447055.1 Sedimentibacter sp. | reverse complement strand
ATTTAGGCTCAGTTCCTGAAGGTCTAAGCACAAGCCATGATCCATCTTCAAAACAAAATTTCAATACATCAGATTTTGGATAGTTTAAGCTTTCAGTTTTACCGGTTGTAAGATCTAAGGCAATACCCATTCTATAATCATAAATATAAGGTATGTTTTTCCCTGCCAATGAACTCAGTTTGTTTTCCCTGAAATTTTCCATTATGGCTTTCATTTTACTTTGTCCTGATACCCCGGCAAATGTCAGAGAAATTGTTTCTTCTATATAATAACCATGTTCTCCATAAATTTCCTTAAGAACATCTAATAATATTTTCCCTTTTTTCTTATAATATGCAGCCATCTCGCAAATGAGCATGGAAGCTATGACGGCATCCTTGTCCCTTACAAACGTGCCTGCCAAATATCCATAACTTTCCTCATAACCAAATACAAAATTATACTCTTTTGTGTCCTCAAAATTTTGCATTAATTCAGCTATATATTTAAAACCTGTCAAAGTATCAAAAGCAGCTACCTTATATTTAGATGCTATGCTTCTGCCAATTTCACTTGTTACAACAGTTTTTACAATTGCACCATTTTTAGGAATTTTCCCTTGTTCATGCAAAGTGCTGAGAACATAATTTAAAAGCAATGCTCCTGTTTGATTGCCGTTTAACGGCACATATTCATTGTTGTGATTTTTAACAACCAGTCCTACTCTGTCGCAATCCGGATCTGTTCCTAAAATAATTTCGCCATTTAATTCTTGAGCTTTTTTAATGGCAATTTCAAATGCGCTTATTTCTTCAGGATTAGGTGATTTTACTGTTGAAAACTGAGGATCTGGTTCTTCCTGTTCTTTTACTGTATAAACATTTTTATATTTTAATTCATCCAAAACTCTTCTGACAAGTTTGTTGCCTGTTCCGTGTAATGGGGTGTATATTATATTTATATTTTTATCAACATCTGTTCTTAAACTTAATTTTTTAACTTCATTTATGTATGCTGTATCTAATTCATTTCCAATTATTTCTATTTTGTCATTTTCATCAAACTGGGATAGTTTTATATCCTTAAGTTTTACATCATTGATTTTTTTAATAATTGTATCTGCATCCTTTACAACCTGACCGCCATATTCGTCATACACTTTGTAACCGTTGTATTCAGGAGGATTATGGCTAGCTGTTATAACAACACCTGCCTTGCATCCAAAATATCTTACTGCGTAAGAAAGTTCAGGGGTAGGTCTTAAACTTTCAAATAAGTACACTTTTATATTATTTGCAGCAAAAACACATGCAGTTTTTTCAGCAAATTCTTTAGACATGTTTCTGGAATCATATGCAATTGCGGCGCTTATATTATCATCTTTATACTTCTCATTTAAATAATCAGCAATACCTTGAGTTGCTTTGGCAACAGTGATAAAATTCATGCGATTGGTTCCTGCACCTATTTTGCCTCGCATGCCTCCTGTGCCAAATTCCAATTCTTTATAAAATCTATCCTCAACCTCATTGTCCATTTTTTGAATTTTCTTCAATTCTTCTTTTAAGTCTTCATCTACAAACGGACTATCCAGCCATACTTCTAATTTTTCCCTGTACATATTACACCCCTTAATTTAAATTTAATTTATTTAAATAGGATTTAAAACTATCCTTCAAATCATCTCTTTTAAGAGCAAAGTCCACCGTAGCTTCAAGAAAACCAATCTTGCTTCCAACATCGTATCTTCTGCCTTCAAATATATATGCAAAAACTTCTTCAATATTACAAAGACTTTTCAAAGCATCTGTAAGCTGAATTTCACCACCAACACCTATTTTAGTATTTTCAAGCAATTCAAATATTTTAGGAGTTATTATGTATCTTCCAAGTATTGCAATATTTGTAGGAGCTTTTTCAACTTGAGGCTTTTCCACCAAGTCTTTCACAGTGTAAATTTTGTCATTAACTTTGCTGCCTGAAACAATACCGTACTTGTTAACATTTTCCCACGATACCGGCTGCACTCCAAGAATTGTAGAATTATATTGTTCAAACATTTCTATCATTTGCTTAAGACAAGGTTTTTGCGAATCAACAATATCATCACCTAAAAGTACAGCAAATGGTTCATTTCCTACAAATGATTTTGCACAATAAACTGCATGGCCAAGGCCAAGTGGATTTTTTTGTCTAACTGTATGTATATTAACCATTTTAGAAATTTTTCTTACTTCTTCTAATAATTCTTCTTTGTTGTTTTTTTCTAAATTATATTCCAATTCCACTGCTCTGTCAAAGTGCTCTTCAATGGAACCCTTGTTTCTGCCTGTTATAATTAAAACATCTTCTATGCCAGAAGCAATTACTTCCTCGACTATGTATTGAATTGTCGGTTTGTCAACTATCGGCAGCATTTCTTTTGGAATTGACTTTGTTGCCGGTAAAAATCGTGTGCCAAGTCCGGCTGCCGGTATAACTGCTTTTTTAATCTTCATAATTTACCTCTTTTTCATAATAACAATCAATAGATTAAGCAAACTTAACCTATTGATATTTATTTTTTTAAGATGCGCTGTAGTTTGTTTTTACATTTTCTGTAATTAATGAATCCTTCAATACATCCATATGTTCCAATGATTGTCCTGTGCCTTTTGCAACACATGAAATAGCATCTTCTGCAATAGTTACATTTAAACCTGTTCTTTTTCCAATTAATTTGTCAAGACCGCGAATCAAGCAACCTCCACCAGTCATTACAATACCTTTTTCGCTTATATCCGCAGCAAGTTCAGGAGGTGTTTTTTCTAGAACTGAATGAACAGCATCTGCTATCGAAGTAATTGTTTCTTCTAAAGCTTCTAACATATCTGAAGACGATATTGTCAAATTAACCGGAAGTCCTGTTACAAGATTTCTTCCTCTTATTTCCATGAACATTTCTTCTTCTTCAGGAAATGCAGTTCCAATGCTTATTTTAAGTTCTTCTGCACTTCTTAAACCTATCATCACATTATATTTTTTCCTTACATATCTTACTATTGCTTCATCACACTTGTCTCCAGCAACTTTAATCGATCTGCTTACTACAATACCACCAAGTGATATTACAGCAATATCTGTAGTTCCCCCACCCATATCTATAATCATATTTCCTGAAGGTTTTGTTATATCTAGTCCTGCCCCAATAGCTGCAGCTACAGGTTCTTCAATGAGAAATGTTTTCTTTGCACCTGCATTCATACTTGCTTCAAGTACAGCTCTTTTTTCAACTTCTGTAACACCACTTGGAACACATATGATAACCCTTGGTTTTATGATCGAATTTCCAACTGCTTTTTTTATGAAATATTTCAACATTTTTTCTGTAATGTCAAAATCTGATATTACACCGTCTCTCAAAGGCCTTATAGCAACAATATTTCCTGGTGTACGACCAA
This sequence comes from Sedimentibacter sp., assembly GCF_033447055.1. Classification (GTDB taxonomy): domain Bacteria; phylum Bacillota; class Clostridia; order Tissierellales; family Sedimentibacteraceae; genus Sedimentibacter. The sequence continues at coordinate 14,792 of NZ_JAWQJF010000029.1, read as the reverse complement.
GCATCTTTCTTGCTTCTTCTCCAACCTCTAAAATTTTATTAGTATTTGTATCTATTGCAACAACAGAAGGTTCATTTATTACTATTCCCTTACCTTTTATATATACCAATACACTGGCAGTACCAAGATCTATTCCAATGTCCATTCTGAAACTCATTTTTATCCTCCTGAAATAAATTCCTATTCTTATATTTTTCTACTTTATATTCAAATTATGCAAAATATCATCTTAAGTTATAATGATAAAAATTATAACATACAATCTATTAAATTTCAATTTTTTTGTTTTTGTATATATAAATTGCTAAAAATAAAAATGTCTGCTTTTAACAGACATTTTTATTTTTGCTATTTAAGCAGTTTTTTTATTTTTTGAACAGGGTCTAAAAGTTCACTTAAAGATCTGTCATAATTTAAAGTATCTATTATATTTGCAATGTATTTTGACATATCAACTTCAGTATACCAAGGTCTTTCTTTAAGTTCAGTCTTTCTGTAAATCATGTTCGTAGTAAATATTCTAGTTATCATACCATCTTCAAAGGCTTTGTCGAATTTCGCTAATCCTTCTGTAAATAATCCAAAAGCTGAGAAAATATAAACATTTCTAACCTTTCTTTCTTTTAACTTTTTAGCAACATCAATCATCGAATCGCCTGAAGCAATCATGTCATCAACTACAATTACATCTTTACCCTCAACATTATCACCTAAGAATTCATGGCTGATAACCGGATTTTTCCCATTGACTATAACTGAATAATCTCTTCTTTTATAAAACATCCCCAGGTCAAGTCCCATGACAGAAGAATAATACATACATCTTGACATTCCTCCCTCATCCGGAGAAATAACCATAAGATGATTTCTGTCAATTACTGCATTCGGAACATTTTTAACAAATGCTTTTATCATTTGATAATGTGGATGAAAATCTTCAAAACCGTGGAGAGGTATTGCATTTTGTACTCTCGGGTCATGAATATCAAAGGAAATTATATTTTCAACTCCCATATTTGTCAATTCCTGCAATGCTAAAGCACAATCCAAAGATTCTCTTGTAGCCCTCTTATGTTGTCTTCCTTCATAAAGCATCGGCATTATTACAGTAATACGCTTTGCTTTACCATTCATTGCTGCAATTATTCTTTTTAAATCCTGATAATGGTCATCCGGACTCATTGGCACATCCATACCATACATTTTAAATGAAACTCCATAATTAAATACATCTGATATTATAAATATGTCATGGCCTCTTACTGTTTCATTAATTACGCCCTTTGCCTCTCCTGATCCAAATCTTGGACATACAGCGTCAAGTAAATATGTTCTTACAGGATTTGAACCCTCTGAATATATAACCCCATTATTGTCCTGTCTCCACTCTTTCAAATAATAGTCTATTCTTGCCGCTATTTCTTCGCAACCTCTCATTGCAACAATTGACAAATCCCCAAATGGTTTAGGTTCAGCATACACATAATCATTTATATTCATTTTCTCCTCCTGAATATACCTATTATATTATTTCACATTCATTTTTCTTTTACATTCTATCAAAAATTTATCAATTGTCAAAACAAAGTGCCATAAATATTGTTAAATTATCTTAACAAAAAAAACTACGATAAAACAATATTTGTTTTATTATAGTTTTTTGGTTTATATGTAAATTTTAGCTATGTGGGTAGACAGTTCTTCAGATGTGAAAGGTTTCTCAATTATGATTGAACCATTTTTTTTAAGTTCCTCATATTCCGTCTGCTGTGCATATCCTGTAATAAATATAGCAAATGAATTTTCATTTACTTCTTTCATATATTCAAAAAGTTTGTTGCCTGTCATCACCGGCATTGATATGTCAATAACTGAAAAGGCAATTTTACTATTATTTTCATTGTAATATTCCAAAGCCATCATTGGACTGTCAAACTTTATTACATCATATCCTAAATCTTCAAGCATTTCAGCTTCAATATCCAATACATTTATATCATCATCAACTAACATTATAATATTGCTTTCTATTTCTTTTTGTAAACTCTCATTTTGTTTTACTGTCTTTTTATAAACAGGCAAAAATACTTCGAAAGTTGTACCACTGTTTGTTTTACTTTTTACATTAATAGCACCTGAATGAGATTTCACTGTACCAAAAACAACTGAAAGACCCAGTCCTGTTCCTTTTGTTTTATTTTTCGTAGTAAAATAAGGTTCAAATATTTTATCTAATACTTCTTCTCTTATTCCTACTCCATTATCCTTGACATAAATTTTAATGTACGTCCCTGGTTTTAAAATTTCTCCGTGACTTAACACCATCTCAGAAATTACTACTGAATCCTCAGTACCAATTTGTATTTTGCCAAAAGAATCATCTAAGGAATCTTTTGAATTCAATATCAAATTTATAATAGAACTTTCAATTTGTGATTCGTCACCAAGTATAACTTTGTTCATTGCGCCATAACTATAACTTAATTCTATTTCTTTGCTTATTATTGAATCTATCATTTTGTACATGTTATCCATAACACTTTTTAAATTAATTGGTTTGTTTATGCTGCTTTCTTTCTTAGAAAACATAAGAATTTTTTTAGTTAAATTTGAAGTACTTTGAGAAATATGAATAATCCTTTCTGCATATTCTTTAATCCTTGCTAAATCATCTGTTTTCTGAATCATTGTAGCATTTCCTATAATACTCATCAATTGATTATTGAAGTCATGTGCAATTCCTCCAGCAAGTTGCCCAAGTGCCTCCATTTTCTCACTTTGTACTTTTGCAATTTGTTTCATGTTTTCATTATTTACATCTTCAATCTTTTGTTCTTCAATCTCTTGTTCTTCAATCATTAACATTTGTTCCCCTTCGCTTCGCTATTATTTTTATTCTAATACAATATACAATTAAATTAAAGCAGATTTTGTTGAAAAATGTTGAAAACAAAAAGAAAAATAAAAAAAAAGCAACATCCAACGTCGCTAAGAGCGTCAGATGTTGTTTGTAATGGTGATCCATCGGCGATTCGAACGCCGGACACCTTGATTAAAAGTCAAGTGCTCTGCCGACTGAGCTAATGGATCAATGATTAACAGCTTTTATATAATACCCCCCTTGTATATTCTTGTCAATATTTTTTTATTAAATTTACATTTTTAATAATTTTTCTCCTATACCTATCTATGCCATTCATATATTGACTTATAATTTTTATAATGATAGAATTAATGTAATAATAATACTAACGAGGTGATACTATGTCATTTAATATGGTAGCAAATCACGCCATATGGCCTAAAGTAAACGATGCAATCTTTGGACTTGCGGCAAAAGCAAAAGAAGCAATTGACAAATACGGTAGAGAAAAAGTAATCGATTCAACTCTTGGAGCACTGGTTGATGACGATGGAAATCTAATTTGCTTAGAAACTGTATACAGCGAATTGAAATCTCTGCCAAATGCTGATATAGCTGCATATGCTCAGGTTGCAGGACAGCCAGACTTCCTTGAAGCAGTTCAAAAAACTTGTTTTAAAGAATATAGGCCAAATGCTCACATTAGAGCAGTTGCAACACCTGGAGGAACAGGTTCTATACGACATTCCATCTATAATTATACAAATCCTGGTGATTCAGTCTTGGTATGCGACTGGTTCTGGTCACCTTACGTTACAATATCAGAAGAATTTGGAAGGACAGTTTCAACTTTTGAATTATTTAATGAGAAAGGCGAATTTAACATAATATCATTCAAAGAAAAATTTGAAGAACTTTTGAAAAAGCAAAAAAGACTTGTTACTATTTTAAATACTCCGGCAAACAATCCTACAGGATATAGTCTTTCAGACGAAGAATGGGATGAAGTATTAAATATTGCAAAAGAAAATGCAAAAAATCCTGAAAATAGAATAATATTTGTTGTTGACGTAGCTTATATTGACTATGCGGGTATTGGAATGGAAAGAAGAAAATTCTTTACAAAATTTTCTAATCTCCCTGACAATATTTTAATTATTGTTGCTCACAGCATGTCAAAAGGATATACTATGTATGGAATGAGATCCGGAGCAGCAATGGGAATATCTTCAAACAAAGATATCGCTGATGAGTTTTACTATTCTGCCATGCATGCTAACAGAGCCAATTGGTCAAACGGAACAAGGGCTGCAATGTCTATAATGACAAATATTGCAAAAGATCCTGAAAAAACAAAAGCATATGAAGAAGAAGTAAACAAAACAAAGACAATGCTTAGAAATCGCGCCAAAGCATTTGTTGAAGCATCGAAAGAAGTCGGTTTAGAAATATTACCATACAGAGATGGATTCTTTGTGAGCATACCTTGCAGCGATGCAAAAAAAGCATCTGAAGAATTAATTAAGGAAAATCTGTTTGTTATAGCTTTGAAAAAAGGCTTGCGTTTTGCAGTTTGCGCTGTTTCAGAAGAGAAATGCAGAGTTTCTCCTGCTATTATTAAAAAAGTATTGGACAACTTAGAAAAATAAAATGCTTCCTATAAAAATACCAGACTAATGTACGTCATAGTCTGGTAAATTTTCTGCATTTTTTCAATTAGTATCCGCCTTAACTTTATCAAAGATTTTAAATGAAATCAGTTTTATTTATTTAATATTTCCATAAATTCTTCGCCGGTAATAGTTTCTTTTTCTATCAAATAATCGGCCAGCATATAAAGTTTGTCAATATTCTCATTTAGTATATCAGTAGCTTTTTTATGTGCAGTTTTTATTATGTTAAGCACTTCTTCATCAATTCTTCCTGATGTTTCAGAAGAACATGACATGGATGTGTCTGAACTTAAATAAGGATTGTTGACTGTTTCTAATGCCATCATGTCAAAATCTCTACTCATTCCATAGCGTGTTACCATTGCTCTTGCCAACTTAGTAGCTTGTTCAATATCATTTGATGCTCCTGTTGTAAATGTTTTAAAAATTATTTCCTCTGCTGCACGCCCACCAGTAAAAGTTACAATTTTATTAAATGCTTCTTCCTTTGTTACTAATACTCTTTCTTCTTCATCAACTTACATTGTGTAGCCAAGCGCACCTGAAGTTCTAGGAATAATTGTAATTTTATGGACAGGAGCAGATTCAGTTTGTTTTGCTGCGACTAATGCATGACCTATTTCATGAAAAGCTACAATTTTCTTTTCCTTTGGAGAAATCACTGCATTTTTTCTTTGATATCCAGCGATAACAACTTCTACAGATTCCTCCAAATCTTCCTGTGAAGTTTTAACCCTGTTGTTCTTTACTGCTCTTAACGCTCCTTCGTTTATTATGTTGGCTAATTCAGCGCCGCTTGCGCCGGCAGTTGCTCTTGCAACAGCGTTAAAATCGATATTATCATCCATTTGTACACTTTTTGAGTGAACTTTTAAAATTGCTTCACGGCCTGCTAAATCAGGAAGCTCTACCGGTATACGCCTGTCAAATCGTCCTGGCCTTAACAATGCTTTATCCAAAGATTCAGGTCTGTTAGTAGCTGCTAGAATCACAACTCCCTTTTTAGAATCAAATCCATCCATTTCTGTCAACAGCTGATTTAATGTCTGTTCCCTTTCATCATTTCCTCCAATGCTGCCGTTATCTCTTTTTTTACCTATAGTATCAATTTCATCTATAAAAACTATACATGGCGCTTTTTCTTGGGCTTGCTTAAATAAATCTCTGACTTTTGCAGCACCCATACCAACGAACATTTCAACAAACTCCGAACCTGAAATTGAGAAAAACGGTACTTTAGCTTCTCCTGCCACCGCTTTAGCCAGCAATGTTTTTCCTGTTCCCGGAGGTCCAACCAGCAATGCACCCTTTGGCATAGATGCACCTATTGCTTCATATTTTTTAGGATTATGCAGGAAATCTACTATTTCCGTCAAAGCTTCTTTAGCTTCATCTTGACCAGCTACATCGTCAAAAGTTTTTCCGGTCTGAGCTTCCACGTATATTTTTGCATTGCTTTTTCCAAACTGCATTACGCCTGAACCCATCTTTTTCTGAAGCTGCTTAGATAGAAGTTGGCCAAGACCTACGAATATTAATAACGGTAATACCCATGACAAAATCGCATTTAGTAAAATCGAATTTTCTTCTGGAATTACACTGCCAAATTCAATTTTTGTACTTGAAGCAAGCAATCTGTCAACTAAATTTGGATCATCCATTTTACCTGTTATAAAAATGTTGCCTTCATTTGTTTTCGTCAAAAATGCTATTTGATTTTGTTGAATTTCTACTTTTGACACATCACCAGATTCAACCATTGATAAAAAAGTTCCATAATCCACTTCGTTTATCTCTGATTGAATTTTATTAACATACGGGAATACAAGCGCATTCAGTAATATGATTACAAACATTACTATCATATAATAATAAATAAACGGTTTTTTATTATCTTTATGTTCTTTCATTAAGTCCTCCCCATAAATATACTTATTCATTAAATTATCTATAATTTTTATATAACTAGATACAAGTATATTTCTTATTCATTAAACCAATCTTAATTATATTTATATAAAATAAAAATACCCTATAGAAGAATTGATTTATTCCTCCAGGGTATTAGTCTTATCATTCTTTAATTATAGAATTATCTATGAGCTTTTGTGATTTAGTTTTCCATTTACCAGACATATAATACGGAACAGTAATCAACAGCCAAAAAATCCATCCCACCCCGTAACTTAAAAACATATATTCTTTTCCATAATTTGCTGCTATGTAATAGGCAGCAGGTAATCTTCCAAGCCACAGAGATACTATAGCCCCAATCATTGGAACTACAGACTCTCCTGCTCCCCTTATAACTGCGTTCAGCGTAAAAACAATAGCCAAAAGTGAAATTATTGGCATGACATTATTTAAGTATATCATTCCGGCATCTATAACTGCAGAATCAGAGTTAAACAATGCCAAAATAGATGGTCCCAAAGGTATAACAATAAGTGCCATTAAACAAACTATTACAGATAAAGTTATTGCAGCGACAGTTCCTTGATGAACTCTGTCCATTCTTCCGGCCCCTATATTTTGACCTGTGTAAGTAGTTACTGCATTGCTGAAGCTTTGAATAGGCATGAATGCAAACGTATCAATTTTGTTTGCTACGTTAAATCCTGCTATAAAATCCGAACCATAGCTGTTTACAAGAGATTGAAGACTCATTATTCCGATAGAAAACAATATTTGCTGTATTCCTGTAGGAAGACCAAGCTTAAGTATTTTTTTAAAAATTTCTTTGTCGAAATAGAATTCCAATATATGAAAATTAAGCACCTCATATTTATTTCGCATATATATAACACCAAATATCCAAGAAAACATCTGAGCGATTATTGTCGCTACAGCTACTCCTGCCACTCCCCACCGAAATGCCAAAACAAATATTAAATCCAAAACTATGTTCATTACCGTAGCAATAGCTAAAAATAAAAGAGATGACCTGCTGTCTCCAAAACCTTGCAGTATCCCTGAATTAATATTAAAACCAAAAGATCCAACCATTCCTGCAAATATTATCATCATATATTGTTTAGCCATGGGCAGAATGTCTGCAGGCGTATTAATTAAATTTAAAATAGGTTCACATAGAATAAATCCAATTATTGATACTGGAATTGAACTCAATATCATTGCTGTATAAATTGTCTGGGATGTTTTTCTTACATTGTTCATATCTCCAGCACCGACATACTGAGAAATAAGTACTGTTGCACCTATACCAAGACCTATAAACATAGCAGCCATCATAAATATTATAGGAAAACCCGTTCCTACTGCTGCCAGTGCTGTTTTGCCAACATAATTACCAACTACAATGCTGTCAACCATGTTGTAAAGCTGTTGAAAAACATTGCCGACAAGCATTGGAAATGCAAAAGCAAGGATTATTTTGAAAGGACTTCCTTCTGTCATTAAGTTCATTGTTATATTTTCATCTTTGTTTTTTAATTTCAATCAATCACCCCCACTAATATAAGCCAGTATAGTATACCATATATTTATATAAATACAAAATACAATTTAGACTTGAATTAATCATAAAAAAAAACTCCAAGTAGATAGTCTATTTAATTAATTAGACTGTCTACTTTGGAGGTATCATATCATTTCTCTCTATTATTCTTTGAAGCTATATACTACTTCTGTTGAATTTTTTTTGTTTTTATTCATTTCATTTAATGCTTGAATTTTGTAAGGAAGACTGTACAAATGAATGAATCCGGTTGCATCCTTTTGGTCATACAAATCTCCTGTGCTGAATGAAGAAATTGATTCATTATACAATGCATTTTCTGATTTCATTCCAGCAAATTTAATAGTTCCTTTATATAATTTCAACTTTACCGTTCCTGTAACTTTTTCTTGAGTTGAATCTATGAATGCATCAAAAGCATCCTTAAGTCCGCTAAACCACATTGCATTGTATACTAACTCTGCATATTTTTGACCTATAGTTTCTTTAAAATGTGCAGTTTCTTTTTCCAAAACAAAGCTTTCAAGATATTTGTGAGCTTCAAGCAATACTGTACCGCCAGGAGTTTCATATATTCCTCTTGATTTCATACCAACCAGTCTGTTCTCAAGAAGGTCAATAACGCCAATTCCATGATTTCCGCCTATTTTATTTAATGCCTTAAGCATATCTTCACCGTTTAATTTTTCGCCATTTAATTTAACCGCTATTCCTTTTTCAAATTCTATTTCAACATATTCAGCTGTATCAGGAGCTTTTTCAACAGTGTTAGTCATCATTAAAAGCTCATCAAAGTCTGGTTCGTTTGCAGGATTTTCCAGCATACCGCCCTCATGACTTATATGAAGAATATTTTGGTCACGAGAATATATTCTTTTCTTTGTTATTCCGTTAAGGTCGATATTTTTCGATTCTGCATAATCAATTGCTTCTTCTCTTGAAGAAATATCCCATATACGCCATGGCGCTATAATCTTTATAGTTGGATCTAAAGCCGCTATAGCTACTTCCAGACGAACTTGGTCATTTCCTTTTCCCGTACATCCATGAGCAATATATTTTGCTCCTTCCTTGTGAGCTACTTCAACAAGTTTTTTTGCAATTAATGGTCTTGCATAAGCAGTTCCCAATAAATACTTGCCTTCATATGCAGCATTTGCTTTAATTCCTTTATATACATATTCTTCAACAAATTCATTTACAACATTTTCTATATATACTTTGCTTGCTCCTGAAGAAATTGCCTTCTTTTGAACAAAGTCCATGTTATCTTCCTGTCCAACATTTACACAACATGCTATAATATCTAAATAATTGTAATTCTCCTTTATCCATGGGATAATGATTGAAGTGTCTAATCCCCCTGAATATGCTAATACTACTTTTTCTTTTTCCATTTCCATCCTCCGATTTTGCATTTAGTTTTTTAGTTTCAATGATTAATTTTACGTATATTTATTCAGTGATTGTTTTTAAATAAATTCAAAATTTGACATAAAAAAACTGCTTATAAAGAGGCAGTGATTACACCGCGGTACCACTCTTTTTCTAAACAGCTATCTTGCTCTTTCATTTTAACGGTATTTAACCGTATTCTCATACTGCTACTTCTGAGAATCTCTTCATGGATTCTTTTCAATTAAATTACACTGCCGAACTCGCACTCTGTTCCGACTCGCTGAAGTTTTATTTAATCTACTGTTCCAATCATCAAATTATACATAATATATCATTTTTATACGATTATATGCTCTGGCTTCTAATTTGTCAACATATTTTTTTAAAAAATTTCAACAAATAAAAAAAAGATGTCTCCATCCCTATCTACTGTTTGCATATACACAATCTCGAGTTTCAAATTAGTGGTGGGAACTATAGGGCTCGAACCTATGACCCCCTGCTTGTAAGGCAGATGCTCTCCCAACTGAGCTAAGCTCCCACATCTTTCAACAATGTCAATGTTACCATAATTTTTCATAATTGTCAATGGAAAAGTCACTAATCACTTTTAAATGAATAAAATAGATATAACTATTGATTAATTTACGAAATAGTAGAAATATTCATCAGAAAGGAATGAAGATATTGAATAAAAATGATAATGACAACTATGTACCAATGGTGCCATATATGCCTGAAAACCCATTGGTCGGTTATGGATATGTGCCTTACCAGATAAATCCTCGATACTTTAACAATTTAAATGAAACTTTTATTCAAGGTACCGTCTACCCGGATTTAGTAACTCCATATTTAGAATTTCTTCGCAAAGGAGTGTAGAATATGATTAATAATGAAAGAAACAACAAAATGTCGATTCATCAGCATGCAATGCTCAGTAATATACAAAAACTACAGTTTGCTGTATTAGACCTTGCGCTTTTTTTAGATACGCATCCGAATGATTTAGTTGCACTTTACAGGCACAACGAATACGCTACGCAGCTAAAGCAGTACCGCGAAGCATATGAAGCTCAATACGGTCCAATGTGCATTATGACCGCTGATACAAGTGACACATGGCGTTATATAAACAGCCCATGGCCTTGGGAAATGTAAAAATTAAATTCAATCAGAAAGGAATGATTTAATCTATGTTCATATATGACAAAAAATTACAATACCCTGTAAGAGTTACAAACAAAGATGTAAAAATGGCTAAGGCTGTTTTAAATCAATATGGCGGTGCTGATGGCGAAGCGAGTGCAAGTATGAATTATTTAACTCAAAGATTCAGTATGCCTTTAAATGAAACAAAAGGATTATTGACAGATATAGGTACTGAAGAATGCGTTCCAAGGGGATATCTGTAGGTGAATTATATTGAAATTTCAATATTTAAGTAGCTACTTATATTATACTATTTTTTATAAATTTGTAAACAATTATTCTAATAAAAATTTATTCATGTACTTCTTATGGATTAAATTTAGAGCTTGAACATATACATATATTGAACCATATTTTATTTTGTCGCTTATTTCTGTATCTTTGCTTATTTCTAATATTTTTAGCTTGCACTGGTATTCAGACATTTCAGAAGCTATTTCATTAATCAATTCATCAATTTCATAATCAACTTTACTTTTAGTTTCATTAGTTTTTTCAAATAGATTTATTCCCATTGCTTGATAAATATTTTTTACTGCCTGCAGCTTTGTTTTTCCAGAAACTCCCGCCTCATCCATTATGTTTGCAATAAAAGCTGATTGTTCATAAGCCTTATTTAAGTTTTCAGGGTTTATTTCAATTTGTTTTATTTCTTCTTGCAGGTTGGTTAGTCCATAATATCCTTTAGTTCTTATTTCTTCTACAACATCCCAAACCCAGTCCATAAATTTATCTGCTTTTGGTTGACGACTGAGACGACAGATTTCATAGATACCTTTATAGGAATATAGCGTTGTATTATACAGTTTACCATCAGTACCGTTCAACTTGAACGATACTGAAAATTTATCTAATCGTTCTTTATTTCTTTTATGTAAAAGTCTAATTGCATCATTAGGATTTTTATATTCTAAAGCACTCCCTATTTGTTCTCTTGTCATAAAAAGTTCATTATCATTATTTTGATAAAAATCAAGTTCTATTTCGCCAAAATTTTCAGATTTAATAATTTCTAAATTATCCATATTTTATCTCCTCTCAATTTTTGTTGAAAGAAGTATCTATCTATGATATAATATATTTCATAGAAGGTAACTTCTTGGGGAGTATTCTGTTACAGTTTTGCGGACGGTGCAGGATACTCTTTTTATTTTTTTAAATCGTCCTCCAAATTTTTTATTGCTCTTCGAGTTGCCTCTCCCTTATCAATTTCTTCTTGAATACAGTATCTTTCTAATATATCTACTGATTTTTCGTCAAGGCGAACGGTTATTCTTACATTTTTAGGATTATCCGTAGGACGACCTATTTTTTTTGCCAAACAATTCAGCTCCTTTCGTCTGACATAATTATATAATTTTGTCGGACGAAAGTCAAGCGTTATTTTAAAATTTTTTACAATAAAAAAGCAGCTCCAATATATATGAGTTGCTAAGAAAATTAAGTTTTATTATATTTTTATCTAAAGAGTTAATAAATTTGTTTTTTAATTTATTTTTGCCCCATCAGATGAGCAGACATAGTCTACCCAAATGATTAATACTAAAGATATCTTATAAATAATAAAATTATTATAAAGATAACTTTTTCGCTAACAAATAAATTAATAAGCAATTTTATTCCTCCTCTCATTTATATTTATTTTGCTTTATTAAGTTATTTATATACCAATTTCAAAAAATATTTGTTTTGCTATTAATATAAGCATAGACTGAAAACCATTCCCTCCGGCCTTATTGTTTTTAGTAACATACCTACAGTACAAGCATATTATATATTAAAGCCACTCGTTAAATACGCTGGCTGAAATCCTTAGTGGACTAAAAAATAAGAGGGTTGAACCACAATAATACATGTTTGGTTACCCTCATTTTTTATATAAAAAACTCCGGATTGCTCCGGAGTCAGACCTGCACTGTTACGCATCTTAGAGAGGCTTTGCAGGGACTGTTATTAACTAGTATGCCCGATTTTTATAATTTATACCTTTGTTATGTATTCCATCCAATTTTTAGGAAAACCATAATGAGCAATATCGACAAACGGATATTTTTCTAACAATTTTTCAAGTTTATCTATAAAATTAAACCATACATTATTATCAAGAACGAGTTTTTTAGCAACAAATAGATATATAAACAACCTTTTTGAGATTTTTTGAATCTCTAAACCAGAATTAATAAATTCCTTTTTATCTTTATTGCTTAATCGAAGTGCAAAATTTATATTTTTATTATATATTCTACCTCTATGAGCACATATATTTCTCAAAATAGTGAACCCCTGCAACCAGTTTTCAATATATTCTTCCGTAATCTTATTATAATTGCTTTTACATATTTCTTTTTGAACATCCCAGTTCAAATTTTTAAATAACCTGGAAAGGGTTCCAAACGAAAGCAATTCAACTACAACCCATATTGGAAAATCACCATCATATTTATTCTTGTGATGTTGTATAAATATTTCACTTCTTTCATTTTCCTTAATTGCTTCATTCAAGTCCTTTTGAAATTTAAAAAAACGATCAGAATCAGTAAAATTCTTACTATTTTTATATCCCAATGGCCCATATTTTTTTGAATGACAATATCCTACATAAGTTCTAAATGATACCTCAATGTATTCAAGCAAATATAATAATAAAGCTCTTAGTTCTGCATCAAAATTATATATTTGCATAACATCACTCATCTTAACATCTTTAAAAAATTTATCTTCTTTCCTTAAAGTTAAAGTATATCCACTTAAACGATAGTAATTATAGTGAGATAATGCTCTTTCAGTCTCTGCTTTATCATCTATTATGAGACCACGTTGTTCCAACAAGGTTATTTGTTCTTCTATAGTTTTGAATGGTTTTGTTTTATCTGACATTTACGTCTCCTAAAATCAAAAGGCCCACCTTGTTACGCATTTGATACAAGTATCATCTAGGCTTGGCGGGATCGATTGCTATTACAATACCATGCTTGTCCGGATTTGTCAATATAGCATATTTTGTGTTGAAAACATTTGCATATACTATATATAGAAACTTGTATGTATTGTACTAAAACCATTTACTATAATTAATTTATACCCATATTTTGAATTAAACAACATGTTTTTTAAAAAAATAAAAAAAGACCAGGCATTACGCCTGGCTACTTCACTATCCTATCCAACAATGCAAATACTTCTCCTCGTGTCATGAAGTCATCATATCTGGTATCATTGATTGCAATACCTTTGCTTTCCAAACTCAACTTATGCCCTTCAGCCCAATGAGGCTCCTTAGTAATTTCTATAAAATATTCTTCAATTGCCTTAATATACTTGTCCAAATGCTGCAGTGTATATGCTGGGCAGTTCTTGCCGGACCAGCACTTATGAGCCACCACATTTTCAATTGGAATATTGTACTCTTTCATCAAGTAAGCCACAAATACCTTTGCGGTATTTTCTGATATTTCATCCTCACCTATTTCTATAGCAATGCTAGTTCTGTTACCGGGTCCATTATAACCATCTCCTGCATTCCAGGACACCTCATTAAATGGCAGCTCCTGAAATGCCTTATTACTGATCACTGTAAGATGCCAGCTCTTATAACCATTATAGCTGTCAGCATATTCTGTAAGATTCTCAGCTGAAGCTCCGTTAGCTGCCGGGTTATGAAGTGTTATGTATTGAGGCTTCATGGCAAGCTGAGACCTGGCCAACTTGTTTGTTACTGGAATTAGATCCTGGGCAAATTTAATGCCTGAAACATCAAATTCTGTTATTAGTCCTTTTTCTATTTTCATTCTCCATCACCACCTACAATTGCATCTCCGGCACTATCAATTTTTTCTTTTGCAATTCCTAATACTTTAACTAAAAATGATGGTAGTTCTATTCCCGCATGTTGTAAATTTTCTACATTGGATATAATTTCCCTTATAAGTATCCAAGCCATTACGAGAGCAGTAAACATTATTTTACTTACAATATTAATACCAACTACATCAGCTAATATAAGCAAAGCTTTATCTAACATTAAGGCTAAAACAATCAGCATGCACTGCCCTATCTTTTTATAGATACCATCTAAAACCTTTTTACTTTCTACCTTTTCATCCGTCCTTACTCTTGCAGCATAGATCCTTGTAATAAGATCTGCAAACATAGCTCCAAGTGTAATAAT
>NZ_JAWQJF010000028.1:0-10670 GCF_033447055.1 Sedimentibacter sp. | reverse complement strand
TTATTTCAAGAAGAGTACCTGTTTTTTCTGCTGTCCTGGCTATTTTATTAATATCAAGCGGTATTTTATCGCCAGGGTGAGTTAATATATTTATTTTATATTTATTCATTGCTTTAATAAAAGCTTCTGTGTTTTTTCTTGTCATTTTTTCATTTATTTTTTTATTGTACTTTCCTATATAATTCATTATCATGAAATTCCAAAAATCCCCTGTTGATGAAAACAAAGCTCCTAGATGGTATCCGCACAATATAATATCACAGTGCTTTAAAACTGCTTCATTTATGTCTGTCTTACCATTGTAATCAAGTATATTAGCTTCAACGCCATAAAGTATTTTCAGCTGTGGATACCTTTTTCGCATTTCTATCACTATGTTTTTTGCTTCGTTTATTTTGCTTTCAAGTATTCCATACATATAATGCTTTGGTCCGTGGTCAGTAATTGCTATTTCCTCTAAACCAAGTTCAATAGCTTTCTCAACTATTTCTTCAATAGTCGATTTGCCATGATTGCGTCTTGAATATGTGGAATGTATATGATAATCAGCTATTAATTTCATAAAAACCTCCTAACAATAGATTACATTTACTTATCTACGCTTAATCTATTGCCCCATCCATCATCATCAATAATTATAATTTTGTTCCTACTATTTTTATTTCAGGTTCTAAAATTATGCCAAACTTGTCATTTACAGTACTTATTACTATTCGCATGAGTTTAAGAACATCTTCACAACTGGCATTATCCCAGTTAACAATAAAACCGCTGTGTTTATCTGAAACCATTGCCCCTTTGTACTTAAGCCCTTTTAATCCGGCATCTTCAATCAATTTTGAAGCATAACCATTTTGTGGTCTTTTAAATGTGCTTCCGGCACTTGGAATATTAAGAGGTTGTTTAGTTGTTCTTTTTTCATTGAGTTCTTTAATAATCTCCATTATTTCATCCTTATTTCCATAGGATAATTCAAGTTCTGCTTCTAGAACAATCAAATCTGAATCAGTAATTTTTGAATGTCTGTATGTAAATTCCATTTCTTCATTAGTAAACTCATAAACATTTCCGTCTAAGTTAATGCATTTGACATGTTTAACCACTTGTTTCATCTCTCCGCCATAAGCACCGGCATTCATATATACCGCACCACCTAAATATCCCGGTATTCCGCTGGCAAATTCAAAGCCTGCAAGATTTTCCCTAGCAAGATATTTTGCAAGAGCTGACAACAGCACCCCTGCTCCAACAGTTACAACGTTGTCATTCCTTTCCATGTAGTTAAATTTTTCTCCTATTTTTACAACTGCCCCTTTGTATCCATTGTCAGATACAAGCAAATTTGTTCCATTTCCTATTATAAAACAATCTACACCATGTTTTTTTATCAGTTTTAGAACTGTTTTTAAGTCTTCTGTATCTTCAGGTTCCGCAAACAAGCTTGCAGGGCCTCCTATTTTAAAATAAGTGTGATTTTTTAAAGGCTCTTCTTTAAGAACAACTCCTCTTACGCATGAAGTCATTTCCTCATAAAGTTCATTAAATTTTGACTGATATTCCATTCTTTCACCCTTTCTAAATCATCTTACTACATTTTAACATTTCTTTGATATTTTTAAAAGATATATTTTTATTATTCTTTTAATGTGGAATTTTATAAACATACGCCATATTTTTTAATAGTTTAATTTGACATCATTTATCAATGATGATAGTATAATTATAATAACTGAATATATATTATAATGTATTAATACTCATTTATGCTAAAACTCAATTTAATTAATATTAATTTTTTAAGGAGACCGACTATGAAAAATAAAGTAATGGAATTAATTAACAATCTTACACCAGAACTTAATGAATTAAGTCTTGAAATTTACAACAATCCTGAATTAGGATATGAAGAATTTAAAGCATGTAAACTCCATACTGATATTCTTCGCAAGCATGGATTTACTGTACAGGATAATTTTTCAAATGTCGAAACTGGTTTTAAGGCTGAATACAAAAGCGAAAAGCAAGGTGTAACTGTAGCGTATATGTCTGAATACGATGCTTTACCTGGTATAGGCCATGGATGTGGTCACAATTTATTAGGAACTGTAAGCACAGGTGCCGGAATTATATTAAAGGAAATAATTGATGAAATAGGCGGAACAGTAGTTGTCTTTGGTACTCCTGCCGAAGAAACAAGCGGAGCAAAAGTTACATATGTGGAAAATCATGAATTTGACAATATTGATATTGCTCTAATAGCTCATCCCGGAAGCGCGTATACTAAAAGCGGCACATCACTAGCATTAGAACCTGTTCAATTTGAGTTTTTTGGAAAAACTGCACATGCTGCGGCTGCTCCGGAAAGAGGAATCAATGCATTAGATGCTGCTATCCAAACATTTAACAGTGTTAATGCATTAAGAGAACATATGCGCAGTGATTCTAGAGTACATGGAGTAATATTAGATGGTGGCAAGGCTGCCAATATAGTTCCCGATTATTCCAAATCGCAATTTTACGTTCGTTCTACTTCAAAATCTTACAATTTGGAACTGTTGGAAAAAGTAAAAAATTGTGCCAGAGGAGCTGCTCTTGCTACCGGCACTGAATTGAAAATTACTAAATTTGAATTTAATTATGACAATATGGTTACAAACGAAACATTATCAAATGTATTTACTGATAAAATTTATGAGGTAGCAGGAATTAAAATGAACGAACCTTCAAAAAATACGGGTTCTATAGATGCAGGTCAAGTTAGTCAAGTATGTCCTACCATTCATCCTTATTTTGATATAACAAACGATGTTAATATAATTCCTCACACAAGAGAAATGGCAAGCTCAACTTTGACAGACTATGCAAAAGAACAAATGAAAAATACAATAGCGGCTTTAGTATTAACGGCAGCTGAAGTTATCAAAAATCCAAAGCTATATGAAAAAATAAAAAATGAATTTAATAATGCTGTAGAATAAAGCTGTTTCCCCATGCTTCTGCAACCGCTTTTGCAACAACATCAGCAACTTTATTGTTAAATGGTCCTGGAATTATGAAATCATCTGCAAGCTGATCGTCTAGAACAAGTCCTGCAATTGCATATGCAGCAGCTTTTTTCATTTCTTCTGTTATTTGCTTTGCTCTGCAATCTAGTGCCCCTCTGAATATTCCGGGAAATGCAAGCACATTGTTTATTTGATTAGGAAAATCTGATCTTCCCGTTCCAACAACAGCCGCTCCTGCTTTTTTTGCAATGTCCGGCATAATTTCAGGAGTTGGATTTGCCATAGCAAATAATATAGAATCCTTGTTCATGCTTTTAACCATTTCTTCAGTAACTGAATTAGGTGCAGAAACCCCTACGAAAACATCAGCTCCCACCATGGCATCTTTTAAAGTACCTTTCATTTTTTCTTTATTAGTAATTGCTGCCAACTCAGACTTGTGTGCGTTAAGTCCTCCTTCACGACCTTCAACAACAATTCCTTTGCTGTCACAAGTTATAATGTTTCTTGCTCCCAAAGAAAGGAGCATTTTTATTATTGCTGTTCCAGCTGCACCTGGGCCATTCAATACAATTTTAACATCTTCCATTGATTTTTTAGTAAATTTCAATGCATTTATAAGGGCCGCTGATACTACAATTGCCGTTCCATGCTGATCATCATGAAAAACAGGAATATCCAAAATTTCCTTTAATCTGTTTTCTATTTCAAAGCACTTAGGTGCTTGTATGTCCTCAAGATTAATTCCTCCAAAAACAGGAGCAATATTTATTGCTGTTTTAATTATTTCTTCTATATCCTGGGATTTAACGCAAATAGGAAATGCATCAACACCTGCAAATTTTTTAAACAATACAGCCTTTCCTTCCATTACCGGAATTGCTGCTTCAGCTCCTATATTTCCAAGACCGAGAACTGCTGAGCCATCAGTTAAAACAGCCACAAGATTTCCTTTTGCCGTATATTTATATGCATCTTCAATATTTTTATGTATTTTTCTGCATGGTTCTGCTACGCCCGGTGTGTAGGCAATACTTAAATCATCTCTATTTTCAACTTTTACTTTACTCATTACCTCAATTTTACCTTTGAATGTTTCGTGCATTTTTAAAGCTTCTTCATTATAATTCATTTTTTTCTCCTTTAAGCCATTTTCGTCCTGTAATTATATCATATTTTAGCTATTCTTCAAGCCCTTATTTTCTACACAAAAAATTGCCGGCAATACCGACAATTTTTATATCAATAATTAAATTTTAATATGGTTTAGTATATAATTGGAAGTGTGCTTGAGGATGATCGCAAACCGGGCATACTTTCGGAGCTTCAGCCCCAACATGAATATGTCCACAGTTATCACACTGCCAAACCACTTATCCTTCTCTTTTAAATGCTTTGCCTGATTCAATATTTTCAAGAAGAGCTAAATATCTTTCTTCATGACCTTTTTCTATTGCAGCAATGCCATCAAATAGATAAGCTATTTTATTGAAACCTTCTTCTCTTGCATCTTTTGCAAAATTAGCATACATATCAGTCCATTCATAATTTTCTCCTGCTGCTGCATCTTTTAAATTAACAGATGTATCTGCAATACCATCATGTAATAATTTGAACCATATTTTAGCATGTTCTTTTTCATTTCTTGCCGTTTCTTCAAAATATTTACTGATTTGCACATAACCATCCTTCTTAGCTTGGCTTTGATAGTATGTATACTTTACGTGCGCCTGAGCTTCACCTGCAAATGCAGTCATCAAATTTTGCTCTGTTTTACTACCTTTTAACTCCATAATACACCTCTTCAATTTTTTTATTTATCTTCAACGCACATTATATACCCGTAATTTTAAATTTTAATCATTAATTATGCTGTACATTCCTTTATATTCATCTTTCATAACGTGTTCAAGAACTTGTTCCACCTTAATTTTCATAGGCTTAGAGCCAAATATAATTTCTATTTCATCACCGGTATTTATTTCGGTTCCTGGTTTTGCAGCTTTACCATTAACTAAAACTCTGCCTTGCTCACAAGCTTCCTTGGCAATAGTTCTTCTTTTAATAACACGTGCATTTTTTAAATATTTATCTATTCTCATATTGAAGCTCCAATCCTACCGTCTGCATCATTATTATTATTATTCTGATATATTTTTCAGTTTTTCTGCCTGGTCAGAAGTTAAAAGAGCGTCTAACATTTCCGTAATGTCTCCATCTATGAACGAATCAAGCTTATATAAGGTCAATCCAATTCTGTGATCGCTTACTCTTCCCTGAGGAAAGTTGTACGTTCTTATTCTTTCGCTTCTGTCACCTGAACCTACCTGACTTTTTCTTGCTTGTGCCTGCTCATCATTTTGTTCCTGCAGATATTTGTCGTAAAGTTTCGCCTGAAGAACTTTAAATGCTTTATCTTTATTTTTCAACTGTGATTTCTCATCCTGGCACGAAATTACAATGCCTGTTGGTATATGTGTAAGCCTTACAGCTGAGTCAGTAGTGTTAACACACTGTCCTCCGTTTCCTGATGAACGGAAAACATCTACTCTTACATCATTTGGGTTTATTTCTATATCTATATCATCTACTTCAGGCAATACTGCAACTGTAGCGGATGAAGTATGAATACGTCCGCTTGATTCAGTATCCGGAACTCGTTGTACTCTGTGTACACCGCTTTCATATTTAAGCTTTGAATATGCACCTTTTCCCCTTATAGAGAATATAACCTCTTTATATCCTCCTATTCCCTGCTCGTTTGTTGAAATGAATTCAGTTTTCCAACCTTTCCTTTCTGCATACCTCAAGTACATACGCAACAAATCTCCGGCAAATAAACCTGCTTCGTCTCCTCCTACACCTGCTCTTATTTCAACTATAACGTCTTTATCATCATTTGGATCTGTAGGAAGCAACAATATTTTAATTCCCTGCTCAAGTTCTTCTTGCTTTGCACTTAATTCCTTAATTTCTTCTTTTACCATTTCTTTAAAATCATCATCTAACTTTTCCTGAAGCATTGTTTTTGACTCTTCAAGCGCATCTTTTACTTCTCTGTATTCATTGTATTTTGATACTATTGGTTCAAGCTGCGCTTGTTCTTTCATGAGCTTTTGAAGCTTCTGCGAATCGCTTAAAGTTTCAGGATCTGAAATTTTCTCGCTCAATTCCACATATTTATCTCTTAATACTTCTAATTTATCTAACATTTTATACCTTATACCTCTCTAATATATATTCGTTTAATTAATTTAATAAGCAGTGACAACGCGATCGTTTCCGCCTAGGTCTTTGTCTACTTCTATTTTATTAAATATTTTCACATCATTAAATATTTTTGTAACAGTTTCTTTTTGATTGAAACCAATTTCAACACAAAGGATTGCATTATTTTCACGTATTTTTTCAAACACTTTGACAATATGCCTGTAAAAATCCAATCCGTCTTTTCCTCCGTCTAATGCAAGTTTCGGTTCATAAGTAGAAACTTCAACAGGTAAGTTTTTTATAATGCTCGTTTCAATATATGGAGGATTGGAAACTACTATATCATATTTATTATCCGAAAAATCTTCCTTGAAAATATCAGCTTTCTTAATTTGTATATTTTTCAAATTATGTTTTTTAATATTTATATTTGCTGTTTCCAATGCTATGTCACTTATATCAATCGCTGTAACAACGGAGTTTTTTAAATAATATGCAAGACTTATCGCGATAGCTCCACTTCCCGTACCTATGTCAAGTATTTTAATAGTTTTATCTTTCATATCACTGTTATTTACAATTTTAATAATTTTTTCAACTAAAGTTTCAGTATCTGGTCTTGGAACAAGAATACCTTCCTGTACATAAAATTCCAATCCCATAAATTCCTGTAAATTTGTCATGTACTGCAAAGGATAGCCGGCATCACGCTTTTTTGCCATCTGGTAAAATCTTTCGGCTAATAAATCATCTACTTCATCTTTTCTGTGCAAGTGTAAATAAATCTTATCTTTTTTAAACAAACAAGATAAGATTAACTGCACATCAAGCGAAGGATTATTGTAATCTCTCTGCTTTATTATTTCTATACCATCTTTTAACAATTTTTCAATTGTTACCATGTATCATCTTCTCCATTTTGTGGTATTACTCTTTTCATAGCTGTTATTGCTACTTCCATCATAGAATCATCCGGCTCACTGGTAGTTATTCTTTGAATTAAAAATCCCGGATATTCTATTATTTTTGTCAACACATTTTCACTTTCACATTTTCCCACATATCTGTTGAGTTCATATGATATTCCTGCAACTACAGGAAGCATCACAAGTCTTGTTACAAGTCTCATCATCGGATTAGGCCATCCGAAAAACGAGAATACTACAATACTTATAAGCATTACATTAATCATGAAGCTAGTACCGCAACGCGGATGAAATGTAGAATATTTCTTTACATTTTCAACTGTCAAATCTTCCCCATGTTCATAGCAATGTATTGTTTTATGTTCAGATCCATGATACATAAACACTCTTTTTATATCTTTGAGCTTGGATACCAGGTATACATATCCAACAAAAAGGAAAACCCTTATAACTCCTCCAATAAGGTTTAATAATATTATGTTTGTCACTAAATTCTTTAATAAATTAGTCAACAATGTTGGTCCCAATATAAATATACCTACTGAAAAAACTAAGGATATGATTACTGATACATATATTATTGCTGTATCTGCCTTATCCTTAAATACTTTTTTCAAGAATTTATCCAATGCATCTTCTTCATAATCTTCACCATAAAATTCTGCTGAATACATCAGCTCTTTTATCCCGCTAACAAGGGCGTCTATCAATACAAAACTTCCACGAATTAAAGGTAATTTAAAAAATTTATTTTTAAATAAAGAATTTATCTCACTTTCTCTTACTTCTATTTCGCCATTCGGCTTTCTAACTGCAGTTGCAATTTTATCGGGACCTTTCATCATTATTCCTTCAATAAGTGCCTGCCCGCCGATGCTGGTTTTTTTTACTTCTTTCAAAAAATTGTCGCTCATCTTGTCCCCTCTTCTATTATACTAATGCCATTATACAATTATTATGCAAATTCTTCAAGTTATTATTTTGAGTAGCCAGGTCATAAAAATATAAGCCTTGTAATATTGATACATCACAAAGCTTATTATTCCTTAACTCACTTCAAGTATTTCATACTTTACAACACCGCCCGGTGACGACACACTTATAGTTACCCCTTTTTTCTTACCTATAAGTTCATTGCCAAGCGGAGATAAATTAGAAATTTTATCTTTAACCGGATCAGCTTCCGTAGCTCCTACGATAGCATATTCGAGTATTTCATCAAACTCTAAATCTTTAATTTTTACTTTGCTCCCTATTTGAACTATATCTTTATTTTTTGCATTATGTTTTACTATTTTAACATGTTTTAATGTATGCTCAAGAACAATTATTCTGGATTCATTTTTATTTTGTTCTTCCTTTGATTCTTGATATTCACAGTTTTCGCTTAAGTCGCCTTCTTTTAGAGCCCCTTTTATTCTTTCTGCTATTTCTTTTCTAGTCTTTGTTTTTCTTGTTTCCAATTCATCAATAAGTTCTTTATATCCATCTTCTGTTACTAATATTTCTTTATTCTTCTCCATTTTTTCCACCTATTCTATTGCATCATTGAATTATATCTATTATACCCTAAAATTCAAAAAATTCAACGAATTTTTGTAAACGCAAAGAAATGAAATAATAATATTATCAGGACAATGTATATTTTCCGATTTGCTATTCTATTATAGAACTTGTCTTCATATATTAAATAAAAACAAGATGAAATATTGGGCAAAATAATGTTCCCAAAAGAGTAGAGGTGAAAAATGCATGCTATGAAAAATTCGAACAAAAGCTTCATAGGATTAAATGAAAAAAATGTTGAAAATTCGAGAAAGAAGTACGGAGCAAACATTGTTGAAGCCAAAAAAAGAAAGACATTTCTAAATCATTACATGGCTAGCTTCGGAGATCCTACAATTAAAATACTGCTGGTTGCTCTTTGCCTCAATGTGTTATTTTTTATTAAAAACTTCAATTGGTATGAATCAATTGGAATTGCTGTGTCAATTATTTTGGCAACTTTTATTTCAAGCATATCTGAATATGGAAGCCAGAAAGCTTTTGAAAAACTTGTGGAAGATGCGCAAAAAACAAAGTGCAGAGTTTGGAGAAATGGTGTTATTGAAGAAATATTTGTTTCTGAAGTTGTAAAAGGGGATTTTGTACAACTTGAACAAGGAGACAGAATACCAGCTGATGGTCTTTTAATAGATGGTCAAATTGATGTTGACCAATCTTCTTTAAACGGAGAAACAAAAGAAGCTCATAAAATTTCTGCGTCAATTTTAAATTATGATGACAGCAACAATAAAAGTCTTTCTAATCCAAATTTAGTTTTCAGCCCAAGCATTATATATCAAGGAACAGGCACCATGCTTGTACAATCTGTGGGCGAAAAAACATATTACGGCAATCTGGCAAAAGACCTGCAAGAGGACAAAAAAGACAGCCCGCTTAAGCAGAGACTGACTGAACTTGCAAGGTTCATAAGCCATCTAGGATACCTTGGTGCAGTCTTAATTCTTATATCTTCCTTGTTTAAATCAATAATCATGGATAACGGCTATAATATTTCTAATATTGAAGCTTATTTCTCAAATCCTTACATATTTGCTGGAGATTTTATAAGAGCAATAACACTTTCGGTAACGATTATAGTAGTTGCTGTGCCTGAAGGTCTTCCGGTTATGATTACAGTTGTTCTATCATCAAATATGAAACGTATGGTCAAGGATAACGTCTTGGTCAGAAAACTTGTCGGAATAGAAACTGCAGGGAACTTGAATATTTTATTTACCGATAAAACAGGTACATTAACAGTGGGCAAACTGCAAGTTTCAAAATTCATAACAGGAGAAGGAAATATATATGACAATGTAAACAATTTAAAAGAGCAAAAAAATCTGTGGAAAATTATTTATATTTCTTCAATTTACAATATCAGTTCAAAGTTAGGCTACAATGAAAAAAAACAAATGCCGATTGGAGGAAATTCAACTGACCGGGCTATGCTTAATTTTGCATTGTCTTACCCATTAATTTGTGCAAATACAATAAAAACAGCTCATTTGCCATTTAACAGTATAAACAAATATTCGGCATCAACTGTTGAAGGAGATTTGAATCTCACTTTAATAAAGGGAGCTCCGGAAAAAATTCTTCCTTACTGCAGATATTTCTATGATAAAAACGGGACAAGGCTTGAAATAAACAATATTTTTTATATAAACAAAATTGTAAAAGATATGGCTTCCACAGGAACAAGAGTATTAGCACTTGCTACATCCAATAATAGCATTGACAGCATATCAAACGGATTTTCCAACTTAACACTTGTAGGTATTGCGTGCATCAAAGATGAACTCAGGCATGATGTATGCGAAAGTATTGAAAAAGTAACATCATCAGGTGTACAGGTTGTAATGATAACAGGAGATGGAAAAGAAACGGCAACAGCAATCGCAATAGAAGCAAATTTACTTGACACATCAAAGGGACATGTTGTATTGACATCAGAGGAATTAAATCGTCTGACTGATGATCA
>NZ_JAWQJF010000027.1:0-5261 GCF_033447055.1 Sedimentibacter sp. | reverse complement strand
TGCTAATCGGTTGATGAATGAAAATAATGAAAACATTAAACAAGAAGTACTAAACTCTTTTAATAAATCTGTCCAACTTATAGGGGGTTAAGACACTAGATTCATGGACTCTCAATGATAAGGATTCATTTATTTTATTGAAAAATCTGTGTGATTTATTTTCTGATATCCGTATAATAGTAATGCAAACTATTGACGAAATTAACTTCTCAAGCACCCCAAAATCAGAAACAATTCATAGAGACTTCAAAGTACTGCACCTCCTAGCATTAAGTAGAGGACATATTCGAAAAGTTGTCTCTGAATACAATAACAAAAGACATATTGGAGATGAAGACTCTGTTATTCACAAGGTAGTATCAGATTTGGAAGTCTTAAATATTCATAGGACTCCAATGAATTGCTTAACCATTTTAAAAGTTTCAGAGAAATACTATGATGACAGTCCAGTCAACCGGACTAAAATGTTAGAAAGAGTCTTAACACTATTATTTGATAGTGAAGAAATTCCAAATTATAAATCTAAACCAGATGTCACTGATTGTGAGTTTGTTCTAGGATATTTTTGCGAAATGATGATTAAGGAAAACAAGTATCAATTTTCGCGGGAAGAATTTATCTCAACAATTAAGAAATTCTGCATTGAAAACCTTATCGGACTTGAAATCGAAACAGTTTTTGATATTCTCTACTCAAATACCATAATTATAAAAAGAGTAGACCAGTATGTCTTTAGAGCCTCATATTGGGTATATTATTTTGCTGCACAGAGAATGCATCATAGTGATTCTTTCACTGATTACATGTTTGAAAATAAAAGATATCTTGCCTTCCCTGAGATAATAGAATTCTACACAGGTATTGACAGGAGAAGAGGTAATGCTTTAAAAGTATTATTGCAGGATTTGAAAGATACTTGTGATATTGTACATAGTAAAGTCGGGTTACCAGATGGAATGGATCCATATAAATTGGCTAGATGGGAACCGACACCAGAAAGCATTGAAAGGATGCAGAACCTAATAGGTGAGAATGTAATAAAGTCAAGTCTACCTGATTCTGTAAAGGATAAGTATGCAGATAGAACTTATAATCCTATAAGGCCATATGATCAAAGTATTCATCAAATTTTTCATGAATATTCTCTCCATGTATTAATGCAAAGTATTAAGTCCACTTCAAGAGCACTAAGAAACAGTGATTTTGTTGATCCGTCTGTAAAAAGAGACCTATTAAATGAGCTTATGCGGGGTTGGGAACAGATTTCTAAGGTATTACTAGCTTTAACTCCAATTCTTGCTACTGAAGGTGAAGCTGCCTTTGAAGGACAAAACTTCATACTCCATGGTGATTTCGGAGCTACTTTAGAAGAAAGAGCTAATAAGATAATAAAAGTTATTCCAAATAACGTAGTACGATATTTTAAGGATGATCTATTTTCCAATAAAATTGGCCCTTTGTTGTATGACCAAATATCTAATGAGTCAAGTGAACTTAAAAAATTGGAATTAATCCTTCTTCTTATTTATGAGAGACCACCGAATTGGAAAGCACAAGTCCATAAATATATAGTTTCTATCCCCAAAAACTCATTTTATTTGCTTAAGGTTTTAACAGCCTTAGATTTAGAATATCAATATAGTTATTCATCGCCCACAACACTTAAAGAGATTGGTATTCTGATAAAGGTTTGTCTAGCTAAGCATCAATATGGTGATTCAAATCCCAATCCAAACAGATTAAAAATGATTCCAAATAATGCACTTCCTAAGAGGGAGGTAGATGATGAGGAAAAAGTTGAATAAATATTAATGCATAAACTTTGAAATATTTTCGATGAATAAAATGCACCTTGCTGAAATATGATGACATCAGAGTGATTCTGATAGCTCTAATAATATCAAATCTTACAATCCCTTCCCTTCGCTGTCAGGCACATTACGCAAAACTTAAATTTGGATTAATATGCAATTCGGAATTTGCGTAAAGAGCCTTCCAGCCCGTCCCTACCACTCGGCGAGAAAAGCAGCTAAATTAGAAACTTTTATTACATCATACCAACTCCAAAATTTGCCCTACAGCTAACTCACTGGTACATGTAATAAGCTTTCCAACCATGACAATTTTGAGAAATATTCCCAAAACGCTTATTACATATACCAGCCCTCATAATTCCGAATATTCAGTGTTTTATTAGAACCAAAATGAGTATTATAACAAGATGACAAATGGTCTCTTCGCCGTTTAGACAATTCGTGCATCATGACAAATCAATGCCGTTTACCAGGACTTAAAAAATGCTTCTTTACCGAGACAAATTCTGCAACCTTGACAGTTTTAAAATTGGCCCAGCAGCTAACAAGCGGGTATAGGCAATAAGCTTGTCACAATTTTTGCCTCACACCTTGACAATTACATCATGAAACAAAACTTCTCTTCCGTTTACCAATTTAGTGATTCCGGCTCTGGACAACTCCGTTATTCCGAGACAAATTATCTTTCGTCGGGACTGGCAAAAATTGCGCCATACCCTCCTTGCCACCGGGACAGCTTTCTGGCTAAAGTACCAGGACAAGTAATCGGATGGCTGCGTCAGGTAACACTTACTACCCATACCCGCTGGCCGTTATAGTGCATTCGTGCCACGAGACTGACCCAATAAATGCCTAAGCAAACGCACTATAACTCTATAAAAATTGTAATAATTAGCATGAAAATATCGTTTAGCCAGAACATCATATAAATTTTCCAGAATAATTCATAAATTATCCAAAGACTTCCTAATAATCAGACTCATATGAAAAAACAAAGAATTTTGACTCTCTTGATAACAATTTTTGTAGCAATAAATTCATATGCTCAGGAGATACCAACTTCTTCAAATCCAATTCAACCTGGGGAAGTTTTAATTAACGGACATATAAATAATTACAAAGGAGTAGATAAAACAGGTAATTTACACATTAAAGATAATGTAACGGGTATAATGAATCAAGAGGTGTTTCCAATTGACTCAACTGGAAACTTTAAAATATCTTTCGATCTTGTGTGCCCTACTATGAATTCGGGGATGCAGATAGCCAGGACTCAAATCCCATTATACCTAGTACCTGGAGAGACCTATAATGTAACAATAAATGATAATGGCACACATGTTCTTACAGGGGAGAATGGGGAACTAAATATTGAAGTTTATAAGCTCAGAACAGCTATAAATAGCAAGTTTAAGAAAGATATGGAAAAATTAAACCTATATCACAAAAAAACTCAAAGCGATTTCCAATCATTTGAAAACTTCTGCGATGACCTATTAAAAAGAAAAATAAGCTATGTTGATGAATATTGTAAAAAGGTCAGGATCAGTCAAAAAGCAATAGACATTATCAAGCTTGATTTATCTTATGAACCTGCATGGGCTTTGATTATTTATCGTCTAGATTTCTCCTACCCTTACGCGGTGAAACGAAAGGGATTACCTTCAGATTTCTACCAACATTTATATGGCAAATTTCAAATCAATAATCCGGCAGCTATCGGGTCCACATATTATGGCATGTATATCAACAATATAAGGGATATTATGCGGAAGGATTACATTTTGAATGATGGAATTATTGACTACTTCAGAGAAACTAAGAAATTTTCCGATCGGGAATTATTCTTGATTTCTAAATTTTATGATAGGGATACCTCAATTACAAGATCAAAAGAATACCAGGAGTTTTCAGAGTTAAGGCGGGGAGAAATCAATCAGCTCACAAACAAATATTTAACAAAATTACTCTTAGAATCTGTAAAATATTTCCCAAAGGGGATAGGAAGAGATCTGATTATTGCCCACGGGTTTTCAGCGTGCTATTCAAATGATATAACATATTCTCCTTCCCAAGATGAGTGGACCCAAATGGATTCATTGATTTCTAATAAAATCATTCTCTCCTACTTAAGAAAAACAGATCAGTTTTATCAGGCAAAAGCCTTCAAACCATTGAATAACAATACAAACATTCTTCCACCCCTTCTTAAAAATGAAGCTGATAAGGTTTATGAAAAACCTATTGGAAAATATAAGGGTAAAGTTGTATACATAGATTTTTGGGCTACATGGTGTGGCCCTTGCAGACAAGAGATACCTCATGCAAAAGTATTAAGTGCCCATTTCGCTGGACAGGATGTGGTATTTTTGAATTTATGCAATAGATCAGATAAAAAGAATTGGGAAACATTAATTAAATCAGAGAATATGGCTGGGGATCATTATCTTCTTAGCCCTGACGAATATAATATACTATCAAAACTATTTAATATTCTTGGTGTACCTACTTATGCTTTGATAGATAAGGGAGGGAATATCTTTAATAAAAATGCTCCGCGTCCAAGTCAAGGACAAATGACAATTGCTGCAATAGACAAGCTTTTAAGATAATAAACGCACTATAACTTAGGGCTATCTATTTTCTACCTCAGAGACAACAACAATGGTTTATGCATCGTCACCAAGACAAATTAACTATGCCTAGACAACTCGCTGCCGTTTACCAAGACTACGCCATCCTGACAAATTTGCCTGGACAGAAAGACTCACTTTCGACTATTGAGACTGTGTAAAAAACTCACAAGCAACCAGATAATTGAAAGTCTAATATGCAATCTTTGAGTTACAAATAATATAATCGATGTACACTATTTGTTAATTTGCATTAACTGATTATCCTAGGAAATCACATAAATTAAATCCAATGATACTACGTATTATTTCACTCCTCGCCTTGATCTTTCTTCTATCTAATTGCAAATTTAGTAGTTCTGACAATGGAACAAATAAACATATTTCAGATTCTTCCAATCTTGGCAATTTCGCTCCTAGAAAAAATCTTGTCTTTTTATCGCCGACAAGGATTAAACCTATGACGATTGGAACATCGGTACAAGATACAGTCTCTGGAATGTTTGAAAATTACTCATATACTTTATATCCCAATGGACTGTTACGAATGCAAATTGGGGGAAAAACAGAGACAATAAAACTTCAGACTGATGAAATCATTTCAGAGACTTACTTATATTTTTATAAAAATAATCTGTTAATATTCTATGCAGACACTGATATGAATGCATCAGCTAGTTTTATTGAGTGTTTTGATAAGAATTTCCATTTAAAGTGGAGACAGTATATGGGAGGTTTTAATCTCACAAATCCAGCAATTGTTGACTCAATAAGTTTTGTGGCTTCGGTAGGATTTATTGGTAAACTTAACTTA
>NZ_JAWQJF010000026.1:0-3867 GCF_033447055.1 Sedimentibacter sp. | reverse complement strand
GGCTTCTAATCAACAAGCACAGTCTGCTAATCAAATAAATATTGGTGTAGATCAAATAGCTTCTGTTATTCAAACGAACAGTGCTACAGCAGAAGAAAGCGCTGCTGCTAGCGAAGAATTAAATGGGCAGGCGGAAATGCTTAAGAATTTGGTTGGCAATTTTAGACTAAGAATATAGTGTAAATAAGTATTAAATAAAACAGATACATTTTGTCACTTATAGTTTATATGATACCAAGCAAGGATGTAATTTTTTTACATTCAAAAGTATATATCTTTATACAAATTTGTATATAGATGTAGTTAACTTTACGCAGGGCAACCTAAACTTTAATTGTGATATTATTCAGAAATATTTTTAAAAATAAAAAAATGCTTGTATTCCTGTCTCTGGCAGTTCAAAGAAATAAATAGCTTGAGAACCATTGTAAATATGGCTTTCAAGCTTTTGTTTTAATTTGTTAGAGTAAAAACAATCTAATATCCATGAATTATTGGTTTGCGGCTCTCGCGGGTTTATTTTTTTAGGAAAATTGGGAAAAAACGATTGCGTTAAATTTAAATTACATATATAATAAGAATTAAATTAGGAATACTGTGGAAAACATAAAATTAATAAGGAGGATAAATATGATAACAATAAAAGATGTTGCTAGACTTGCAGAAGTGTCTATTTCAACAGTTTCAAGGGTTATAAATGATTCTAAACCTGTTAGTCCCGAAGTGAGAAGAAGAGTTTTAAAAGTTATCGAGGAAACCGGATACAAGCCAAATGATGTAGCGAGAAGCCTTGTTACAAGGAGATCATATTTAATAGGAGTAATTGTAAATAATTTAGCTCAAAGCTATGTTGCTGATATAGTAAGAGGTATAGAGGAAATAGGAAAAATGTATGGCTATGATATTTTACTGTGCAGCAGCTATTCCAGCAAAGAAACACAGGAAAAATATTTACAGCTATTGGATAGAAAACAAGCGGAAGGATTATTTATGGTAGGTAACAAGTTTGATGAAAAAATAATTCAACTTGCAAGAGAATTAAATAAACCTAGCATATATTTTACAAGAGATGTTCATGAAAAAATGAATTATATTTCAATTGACTGCAATGCTGCCATTTATGAAATGACAAATTATTTAATCAAAGAAGGACATAGTAACATAGCATATATTTCTGATTTTGAAGATAGAACTTCAGCTGAAATTGATAAAATAGCCGGTTATCAGAAAGCTGTTGAAGACAATGAACTTCAATATTCCAAAGTATATGTTGTTGGGGGAAGCAAGCACAGCAAAGCATATGAGTTAGGAAAATCAATTGTTAAAGATTCTAAAGAATTTACTGCTGTTGTGTGCAGCAATGATGAAATAGCAATAGGTGTTTTAAACAGCTTTATTGATAACAATGTCAAAGTCCCTGAAGATGTATCTGTTGTTGGTTTTGGAAATATCAGAGAATGCAAGTTCGTAAGACCGGAGCTTACAACAATCGGAGAACCGTATTATGATGTTGGGGCAGTTGGTATGAGAATGCTTATTAAAATGATAAAAGGCGACAAAACTCAACATGGTTTAATGGAACTGCCATTCGTTTTAGAAAAAAGAAAAAGCGTAAGAACATTAAATTATTAATAGTTGAGAAGATGCTGCGCCGCTTTTTATGGAATGTAATTTGTTGAATTTGAGCGAAAACTAATATAAGTTTCATGACAAATAATGCCATAAAAGACATATGAATCCCCCTATAATAAATGTTATCATTTAATTTATTATAGGGGGATTACAAATGAAAAACAGATTTATTTATGTAATGATAATTTCTTTGCTCTTTAGTTATAATTCAATTGAAAATTACAAATACTATGAAGAAATAGAAAGTATAGAATATTTGCTTAATGAGCGGATAGTAATAATGAATGAATTTCTTTATGGTTGCAAGGATATGAATTCATTAGAAAATAAGCTGGATAAAATCGAAGCAGAGAATTTGTTGAAAAACGACTTGGGTATTTTATACAAAGTTATTGATAATCCAACTGATTATGAGCTTGCCTTGAATGTTCATGTTGACAAAATAAACAGTTTACTTAAGACAAAAAATGGCCTTCAGATTAATGCTGACTTGAAGTGGCTTATGAGTGGTTATGATGGCGAATTCAGCATGGTAAAAAATTATAACATAAAATGTGTAGAGTTGGATAAACAGATGTATCTCGCATCGTTGATATACAATGAATAGAAATAGGAGACGTTATGGAAAATAATAAACTTTTTTATAAAAAACATTTTATTTGGGATAAATTAAATAATGAAGAAAAGGTGGACGTTTTTAATGTTGCAGACGACTATAAAGCGTTTATAGATTCTTCAAAAACAGAAAGGCTCACGATTAATGAAATAATTAAAAGAGCAGAAGCAAAAGGATTTGTTAATATATTAGACCAGAAAGACATTAAGCCCGGAGCAAGACTTTATTATGTAAATAAAGGTAAAGATGCTGTTCTTGCAGTTATAGGAAAAGAAAATATTGAAAGTGGCATGAATATAGTTGGAAGCCATGTTGATTCACCACGAATTGATATAAAACAGAATCCATTGTATGAAGAGCATGGTATTTCTCTTTTAAAAACTCACTATTATGGTGGAATAAGAAAATATCAGTGGGTTACAATTCCTCTTGCACTTTATGGAACAGTTGTAAAAGGTAATGGAGATGTAATTGAAATTGCCATAGGTGATGACGAAAATGATCCTGTATTTTATATTACAGACCTGCTTCCACATTTGGCGAAGGATCAAAATGATAAAAAATTATCAGAAGCAATTGAGGGGGAAGGGCTCAATGTAATTATAGGAAGTCTTCCTTCCGAAGGTAAAGATGATGAAAAAAAATTCAAACTAAATGTATTGAAAATTCTCGATGAAAAATATGGAATGATTGAAGAAGATTTTCAAACAGCAGAACTTGAAATTGTTCCTGCAGGAAGGTCGCGCGATGTAGGACTGGACAGAGGAATGATAATGGCATATGGCCACGATGATAGAGTTTGCGCATACACTTCATTAAAAGCGATATTGGAATTAGAAAATCCCCACAAAACTGCAATTGCGCTGTTTGTAGATAAAGAAGAAATAGGCAGCGTAGGAAACACCGGAATGGAATCTCAATTTTTTAATAATATGGTTGCTGAATTAATTGCGTTGCAAAACGAGGGAAATTATTGTGAAAGGTCACTTAAAAAAGCTTTGGCTAACAGCAGTATGCTTTCATCAGATGTATCAGCAGGCGTTGACCCAACTTATTCTCAAGTTTCAGAACTTCAAAATGCAGCTATAATGGGGCAGGGAGTTGCGATGATTAAATATACCGGCAGCAAGGGTAAATCCGGAGCAAATGATGCAAATGCAGAGTATATTGGAAAGTTAAGAAAATTATTTAATGATAATGAAGTAATATGGCAAAGCGCTGAATTAGGTAAAGTTGACCAGGGTGGCGGCGGCACTATTGCATATATCATGGCAAACTATAATATGGATGTTGTTGATTTGGGAGTTCCTGTATTGAGTATGCATGCTCTGTTTGAAATGGTTTCTAAAACAGATGTTTATATGACATATAAAGCATACGAAACTTTTTACAATAAGTTTTAATTGTAAATATTCCTTTAAAGTTATAAAAAGTTCTCATAATTTGGGGACTTTTTTTTATAACTATAAAACAATATAGTGTTTTTAATGACTGTATCTTTTTTCCGTAATTCGTGAATTTCAGCTCTGAAAGGTAAAAATTTTTCGCAATAAGATATATAAAAAGACATTCAAATTTGCACGAAAACTAAAGATATGATAAAATAGTTTAAAGAACTT
>NZ_JAWQJF010000025.1:0-4166 GCF_033447055.1 Sedimentibacter sp. | reverse complement strand
TATCGTGTCGTTCTGAGGGATTTATCCCGAAGAATCTCATGATTTCAACATATGCAACAGTCCCTTACATTTTCCTGAATTCAATACACCAAAATTAAGCTCTCATTGATGATTTTTTTAAATATGATTTTATGGCATAAATAAGCGAAGGTATAAAAACTATTTGAATGATAATTCCCGGAAGACCTGTTATTACAGCTCCTTTTACATACAACAATGGATCCATTTTAATGCCAAACAACTGAACTAATGCAGCTACTGTAAGTCCTGCTGCAATTCTTCCTGCTATCATGGAAATAATTAATGATGGTATAACTGATAATTTCAAATTTCTTGTTAACAAAGATGCTGTCAAACCGTATATTCCTAATTCAAATGCCATTATAATTGCCATTGGAAACATTACAGGCATTCCGGTAAGCAATCCACATATAACAGGAGTGGCAATTCCTAAAAACAATGCTAATTGGGGTGATAACAGAAAGCCTCCTATCAATACAGGTATATGCATTGGCAATACAATTGGGCCTGTAAGTCCAAACATGTGAAATATTGTAGGCAATATTATGCCTGTGGCCAATAATAAACCGCTTAAAACTAATTCTTTTGTTGTTATTTTTTTACTCATTTTTCCCTCCTGAAAATAAAATAACCATGAAGTATTACTTATTAAACCTTCATGGTTACAGCTATTTTCATGTTAGTCTACCTTCTCTATACTTTCTAAAAAATTTACTATTCGTAACAATAGTTCGTTAATATTATGGACTTCTAAAGACAAAGTCTCAACGGGACACATTCCTGTTTTATCACGATTTTTTATGTATGGAGCATATTCGTCATACTCATATACAATTGATGTTTCATTTAACAATTTCATTGCATTTTCTGAAATAAGTTTTGTGTGCAATTCTTTAATGTTTGCATATTTACAAAGCATTGCGGCAGCCTTGCCTGTAACCTTGTCAGCAACGCTTGAACCTTCTAGTTCATTTTTAAGCTGTTCAACAGCTGTGTACAATGGTTTAATACCTCTTTCATAACTTGAAAAAACAAGTTTTCCATCTTTGACTATTGCTAATGTAAGCTTTTCTTTTTCTAACAGCTCCTTAGCCATGTCAACATCTTTCACTCAATCAACTCCTAAACGCATAATGGCGGAAGAGGTGGGATTTGAACCCACGTGCCCCGGAAGGCTACCGCATTTCGAGTGCGGCTCGTTATGACCACTTCGATACTCTTCCAATATAGTCTATCAATAATTAATAAACTCATATAAGTTTATACAATCAAAAGTTTTTTGTCAATATGTATTAAAACTTTTATTTTTGATTTTTTAAAGAAGAGAAGGAACGACAATGTCGTTCCTGTATACTAAAAATTTTATTTCCCGAAAATTTCCTTCTTAAGTTTTAATGCTGTTGGAGTTATGGCTATACCACCCATGGCTGTTTCTCTAAGTTCTGGAGGAAGCTGCTTTCCTACCTTATACATTGCCCACACTACTTCATCAAAAGGTATTTTGCTTTTAACTCCACTCATAGCAACATCAGCAGTGGTAAGAGCACTAACAGTTCCTGCAATATTTCGCTTTGCACACGGCACTTCAACAAGACCTGCAACAGGATCGCATACAAGGCCAAGAACATTTTTTATAACTATTGCTGCGGCATCTAATGCTTGTTCCGGTGTACCGCCCATCATTTCAACAACTGCAGCCGATGCCATTGCTGCTGCTGAACCGCATTCTGCCTGACAACCACCCTCAGCACCAGCCAATGTTGCATTTTTAGCTATTATAACACCAACACCTGCTGCCGTAAATAAAGCATTTATTAATTCTTCTTCTGATTTTTGCAGCTTTTCTCCTGCTGATAAAACAGCTGCAGGTAAAATTCCGCAAGAGCCTGCAGTCGGGCATGCTACTATTTTTCCCATAGCTGCATTAACTTCAGATGATGATATAGCTCTTGCCATTGCTCTTGTCATAAAATCCCCTGTCAATGATTTACCGCTGTCTGTATATTGCTTTAGTTTATAAGCATCTCCACCAATTAGGCCACTAACTGAAGTTACTATATTTTCTTGTGCAAAGTTTGAGGAGTTCACCATAACCTGTAGATTCTTTCTCATTTTTTCAATAATTTTTTCTCTGCTCAGGTCGCTCTTAGCCATTTCTTCCCTTATGGTGTATTCATATATTGATATGTTTTCTTCTTTACAAATTTCGATTAACTCTTTACCACTTGATACAAACATATTATATGTCTCCTTCGATAATTGAATTTATAAATTTGACATTTTCAATCTCTTCTATTTGTTTAATTTTATTCATTATTTTTTCAGGAATTTGGCTGTCTGTTTCCAATGCCATTGTAGCAGTCTTTCCCTTTCCGGTTCTGTAAACTCTCATAGTTCCTATATTCATATTTTCATCATAGAAAAGTGAAGAAATTTTGGAAATAACACCTGGCAAATCCTTATGCTTAGTTAAAAGAGTTGGCTTATCACCTGTGAAATCTACTTTTTGACCGTCAATATCAAAAATTAGAATATTTCCTCCTCCAACAGAAGAACCCGTTACTTCTGTAATTTGACCATCTTCTTTAGTTATTAAGAATTTTACAGTATTTGGATGAACATCTCCTAAATCTGCTTCTGTAAACACAAGTTCTATTCCATTTTCAGCTGCTATTTCGAATGATCTTCTTAAATTTTCATCCCATGGATCCATGTTTAGTATTCCGGCCACCAATGCTTTATCTGTTCCGTGTCCTTTATATGTTTGTGCAAATGATCCATGAAGTAAAAATTCCACTTTTTTAATTTTTCCACCTGCTATTGTACTTGCAACTTTAGAAAGTCTCGCAGCACCTGCTGTGTGAGAACTTGATGGTCCAATCATTATTGGTCCAATTATATCAAATACACCATAATCTCGCATATTTAATCTCCTCGTATAGTTTTTATTTTATATTTTAACGATATTGTTAATGTATTATACAAAAATAAAAAGCTCCCGTAAAGGAAGCTATTGTAAATTTTTGAATGTTTCTACGGCATGTTTTAATTTTTCTACAATAGGAAGATTGTAAGGACATCTGCTTTCACATTTCCTGCATCTGACACATGCATCTGCTTTTACCGTTAATGCATCGTACTTGCTTTTTCCATACTCCTTTAAATTATATTTTGTTGCATACGCCTCAAATATAAAAACATTAGGAATATCTATTCCTTCAGGACATGGCTTGCAATAACCGCATCTTCTGCAAAATTCATTTCCAAGACTTTGTACTTCTTTGTCTATTTCTTGCTGTTCTTCTTTAGTCAATGGTTCAATGTTTACTCCAACAGCAGCATTTTCTGCAACTTGACTTAAAGAATCCATTCCAGGTATAGCGACATTAATTAAATTGCTGTTAACAATATATTTCAAAGAAAGATTTTTCTTTTCAAAAGCTCCTCCTGCCATTGGCTTCATAGCTATTGTACCAATTCCTTTTTCCAACGCCTTGTTGAAAAGCTCTATACCCTGAGATTCAACAGGATTGAATGGAAATTGTATTGTTTCAAATCCACCATACTCAACTGCTTTCATTAGAATTTCTCTAATGTGTCCAGTGATTCCTATGTGCCTAATGAGTCCTTTTTCTTTAGCTTCCATCAATGCTTTCAAAGCTCCATTTTCTGAAAGAACTGATTCAAGCTGCTCCATTTTGCTTACATTGTGAATCTGGTACAAATCAATATAATCCAATTTCATTTTGTTTAAGCTTTCTTCAATGAAATTTTTCATAGATTCATAATCATAACCCATTGCTTTTGTTGCAATAAAAAAGTTTTCTCTCCCTGCAATTTTGAGCGCATTTCCAATATACTCTTCACTTACTGTGTATCCTCTTGCTGTATCTATAAAGTTTATACCTTTGTTCTTGCACTCTAATATGATGTCTGTTGCTTCTTCCTGACTAACTCTTTGAATTGGTATTCCGCCTAAACCGATCACAGAAACTTCCATCCCAGTATTTCCTAATAATCTTCTATTCATTCTCGTACCTCTATCAATTATTCGGTAGTGTCAATAAGACACTCCTCTTTTTTTATTAAAAACTTTTATTTTCAAGGGTTACAGAATTTTTTAAAATAAAAAACAATGACCCCCT